>JAEUKG010000513.1 GCA_016794325.1 Myxococcales bacterium
GTTCACCGCGCCGATGTCCGCGACGCGGATCTCGGCCTGCGAGACGGCGTCGGTCTCGAGCCACGAGCCGACCGGCAGGCGGCCGCGATCCGCCACCGCCGTCGCGCCGACGCGGGGGGCTCCCTGGACGCGCGTGACCGCGAAGGATGGGCCGACCTCCTCCGGCGCGCGCCCCCGAGCGAGGAGCGCGATCGCCGCCGCGACGGCGAGGACACCGACCGCGATCGGCCACCGTCGAAATAGGTGCACTTTACCCGTTTCGCGCGGGGCCGCCTCGGGCGCGCCGGGCGGCGAGGCGGCCGGCGACGCCGCCGCGTCCGCTCGCTCGCGCGGGCCGAAGCCGTCGGCGGGAGGCCGGTAGCGCAGCGGAGCGAGCGCGGCCTCGAGCTTGGCCACGTCGGCGTCGGGCTCGCCCTCGCCGTCGAAGAGGTAGTCCGGAGCGTCGGGCTTCACCGTTCCCACGCGAGCGCCTCCTTCAAGAGCTTCATCCCGCGGTGCAGGTTCACCCGCACCGAGTCGTCGGTCATCCCCACCTGGCGCGCGATCTCGGGGCCGCTCAGGCCCTCGACGAGGCGGAGCACGAGCGTCTCGCGGTAGGCCTCGGGGAGCGCTCGGAGCGCTTGGAGCACGCGCTCGGCCTCGGCCCGCGCCTCGCCGTCGGCGCCCGGCGCCGCGATGTCGGCCTCGGGCTCGAGCGGCTCGGTGCGGCGGCGCGCGCGGCGGCGCCCGACGTCGGTGGCGAGGTTGCGCGCGATCTGGGCGAGCCAGGGCCCGAACGCGCCCGCGTCGCGCAGACCCTCGATGCGCTCGAGGGCCACGATGAACGTCTCCTGCACGACGTCGTCCGCGTCGGCGGGGCCGACCCGCGCCAGGGCGACGCCGTGGACCATCGCCGCGTGCGACGCGAAGAGCGACGCGAACGCCGCCCGATCCCCCGCGCGCGCGGCGTCCACGACCCCGCCATGCGGCGAGGCCGCGGGCGCGGTGCTCGCCGGCGAGAGTGCGTCGTTCATGAGCGGCGGTGGGCCCTCCGTCACGTGACGTTCGCCCCCGGACGATCGTTATCCGGAAATCGGCGAGGGGCGTCCGATTTCTGCCAACCCCGCGTCGCGACGAGCGTTTCGGCGGCCGGTCACGGGAGCGGCGGGCCGTCGCGTCCCTTGCGGATGCGGACGAGGGCCCGCTTCTCCTCCGGCGTCGGCGGCGGCGACGGGGCGTCGTCCCACGGCTCGACCTGGATCTCGAAGAGGCCGTGATCGAACGGTCGCCCGGGCGCTGGGCGCGCGGGGACGAGCCGCTCGCGCTTGCCCTCGCGCGCGAGGGAAGCGGCCCGAAAGTGACAATACGGGTTGTTGCCCGGGCGACCGAGCACCGAGTGGGCGGTGAAGGAGCAACCGCCGAGGCACGTCTCGGCGAACGGGCAGGTCCGGCAGAAGCCCCACAGATCGTCGACGGTGCGCGCCCGGGTGAACGCGAGCTCGGGCGCTGCGTCCCAGATCTCGCGCAGCGAGCGCTCGCGCACGTTGCCCCCGACGTAGTGGGAGGTCTGGAGCGAGGGGCACCCCTTCACCGCGCCGTCGGACTCGATGCCCATCAAGAAGCGGCCGGCGAGGCACCCCTGGAAGTGATCCTGCCCGTCGGGCTTGGTGGAGCGGAGGAGCGCCTCCTCCCGACCGAAGTAGCCGAGGTTGTTGCCTGGCATCACGAGGATGCCGCGCTCGAACGCGCGCTTCTTGAGCGCGGCGAGGCGAGGCACGAGCTCGACGAGATCCCAGGGCTGGAGCACGAGGTCGGCGCGATCGGCCGCGCGCCCGAGCGGCGCCGTGATCTGCACCTGCCAGCCGACGATTCCGAGCTCCGCGAGGTGCTCGAAGAGGGCCTCGGCCTCGCCCATGTTGAGGCGGTTGAAGTTCGTGTTCGCGGTGACCGTCACGCCGGCGTCGCGCAAATGGCCGATCGCCGCGGTCGCGGCGCGGAAGCTCCCTCGCCCCGCGCGCATCAAGTCGTGGGTCGCCTCGAGGCCGTCCACGCTCACCGAGACGCTGTAGACGTCGGCGTCGCGCAGCGCGCGCGCGAGCGCCGCGTCGATGCCTCGCGCGCCGGTGGTCATCGTCACCCGGACCCCGTGGCCGCGCAGCGCGCGCACGATGTCGAGGAAGCCCGGGTGGAGGTAGGCCTCGCCGCCGATGAGCGCGACCTCCTCGGTGCGCATCTCGGCGAGCTGGCGAGCGACGCCCACCGCCTCGTCGGTGGAGAGCTCCGAGGCTCGCGCATCTCCCGCGCGTGACCCGCAGTGGGTGCACGGCTGGTCGCAGCGGAGGGTGAGCTCCCAGACGACGTACACGGGGCGGTAGTCGGGCTTGCCGATGTCGAGGCGACGAAGGACCATGGGGAATCGACCTGACTCGCGTGTCATGGGTGGAGCCTGTGCGCGGACCCAGGGCACGCTGGAAACGAGCGTATCTCGCTTTCGCGAGCACCGATCGTGCCGCGGCACGGTGCCTGCAGTCCCTCGCCGCACTCAAGGAGCGTCGATGCTGAACCTGTCTCGCTGCGGCTCGTGTGATGGCTTCCTCCCTCGCCTCGCCCTCTCGTGTCCGCACTGCGGCGCGGCGGCGATCGGCACGATCGCGAAGGCCGCGACCACGGCCGTGCTCGGCAGCGCGGTCTCTCTGACGCTCATGGCGTGTTACGGGCCGCCGCCGGCCTGCGAGCCGGGCGAGAACTGCAACGCCTCGGGCTCGTCGTCGGGCGGGTCGAGCTCCTCGGGCGGCTCGTCGAGCTCCTCGTCGTCCTCGTCGTCGGGTGGCTCGACCGACGGTGGCCGCGATGCAGCCGACGGCGGCGGGGACGGCGGAGGCTCCGCGGACGGCGGAGGTGACGCCGACCCAGGCGATGCGGGGAGCGACTGACCCGATAACTGGGTTCTCCAGTTACCGCGCGGGTCCATTCCGATCCAGCGCACCTACAGTGTATTCTTACATTGTTTCAGTGACATAGCTGCCACGTGCGCGCGGCACATCGCTTGCGAAGTGTGGAGAAGCGATGCGCTCCTCCCTCCTCTTTGCTGCCGGCACCGCGAGCTTCGTGGCGCTGGCGCTGGCCGGCCTCGGCGGCTGCTCCGACAACGCGTACGGCTACAGCCCGCGCGTCGGCTACCGCGGCGACGACCCGTCGGGCGGCGACACGCCCAAGAAGGACGCTGGCAAGTCGAGCTCGTCGTCGTCCTCGAGCTCGAGCTCCTCGGGCAGCAGCAGCGACGCGGGCTCGTCGATCCCGACGACCCCGCCTCCCGACGCAGGGCCGCCTCCGCCCCAGTGCAACGCCAAGTGCCTCCCGACCGGCGACGGCTTCGTGTGCTTCGCCAAGTCGACGACGGGCGCCATCGTGGGGATGGGCTGCAACGCGACCGAGGGCTTCGTGTGCACGCAGAACGATCAGCCGTCGGTCGACGGCACCGAGACGTGCGCCACCGCCGACGAGGCGAAGTCGATCTTCCTCGCCTCGTGCGGGTGCAACTGATCTCCTCGCCTCGTGCGGTGCGACGGATCGAGCGCGGTCGGCGGCCGACGGGCCCCGTGGCGGATCGACGACCCGGACGCGAGCGACCGCGCGCGACTCGCCGAGCTGAAGCAGACAGGCGCGCTCCCCGACGACGCGACCGTCGGCGGGCAGGCGTCCAAGACGGCACGTCCGTCGAGATCGAAGGCTGACGCCGCGGGCGCCCGTCACGCGCGCTCGATCGTGAGGCCGGCGGCGAGCGCGTCTCCGAGCGCGCGCCGCATCGCTCGGGCCGCCTCGGCGGGCGCGACGCCGCCGACCCCCGTGGCCATCGCCGGGCAGAAGACGTCGCGGAGGCGCTCGACGTCGCTCGTCATCCGGCGGAAGAGCGCCCGCGCCGCTCGGTACGCGTGGGTCGCGTCGACCGTCTCCGGGAGGATCATCGTCGGCGCGACGACGAGCCACGGGACCGCCGCGTGGCGCGTCTCGACGACGAGCGCGGCGCCGATCGGGAGCGGCGGCCCGCCCGCGCGAGCGATGGCGTCCTGCACGCGGAGCTCGAGGCTCGGGCCGAAGAACTCCGAGTAGCGAGCGTCGACGCCGCCGTCCATGTAGCCGTAGCCGTTCGCGGGCGACACGACGGCGCCGCGAGCGACGCTCACGATGTCGGCGTGGAGCACCTCGACCTCCGCGACGTCGGCGAACGCGGCCGCCAGCGCCGTGGCGACGCCCGCGTCCGCGTCCACGAGGGTGAGCCGAGCCACGTCGAGAGTCTAGCCGACGACGCGCGCGCGCGCGACCGACGCGCGCGGCCGCGCTCAGGCCCGGAGCGGCTCGAGCCGCGGCGTGACCTCCGACAAGACGCGCTTGCCGGCGCGGGTGGTGCTGGCGGCGATGCGCTCGAACATCGCGCGCTTCGCTCGCTCCGAGGCGCCGGCGTCGTCGAGGAGCTGGCGCGACCACGCCGCCGCGATCTCGACCGCGTTGAGCTCGAACGCGATCTGCGCGGGGTCCGCGCGCTCGTCGACGTGGCCCGCGGCCTGGGCCGCGCGCACCGCGCCCTCGAGCGCGAAGAGCCAAGAGCGCATCGTGTGAGCGACCCGGTCGCGGAGCGGCCCAGGGTGGCCGTCGACGTCGGCGGCCGCGGCCATGAAGAAGCACCCGCCGTGGAGCGCGGTCGCGGCGTAGTCGAGCCAATACGTGCACAATGCAACGAGCCTCGGCAGCCCCTCGTCGGCGCGCATCGCGGGCTCGACCACCCGCTCGATGAACGAGGCCTCGGCGGCGGCGACGGTCGCGAGCTGGAGCTCCTCCTTCGAGCCGAAGTAGCCGAAGAGCCCCGCCTTGCTCATACCGAGCACCTCGGCGAGGCGGCCGATGGTGAGGCCCGAGAGCCCCTCGACCGCGGCGAGCTCCACCGCGGCGTCGAGCACGCGGCGGCGGGTCGCCTCTCCGCGCTCGGTGGTGGCGGGGAAGCGCCGCTTCACGTCGCCCCCGGAGCCGGCAGCGCCGCCGCCGGGCCGCGGCGGCCGAGGCGCGCGACGAGCCGCGCGAACGAGCGCGCGAAATCCGATCCCAACATCCGGGCCATCGCCACCTCCGCCGACAGCGTGGCCGACGGCTCCAGCCCCGCCGCGATCCGCTGCATCTGCGCGGCGAACCACGCGACCTCGGCGAGCGGTTGGAACGCGCGGACGCGCGCGCGCACCGGCGGCGCGGTGGCGCGGTCGACCTCTCCGGCGAGGAGCTTCTTCGGGAGGTTCGGATCGAACGCGAGCGGGCGCGCGACGCCGACGAGATCCACCGCTCCGCTGGTGAGCGCCTCCTCCATCACCGCGCGCGATCGGAAGCCGCCGGTGAGCATGATCGGAAGCGAGGTCGCCGCCCGCGCGCGCGCTGCGAAATCGAGGAAATACGCCTCGCGGGCGCGGGTGCGCTCGGCCACGCCCTCGCCGACGAGGGCCGGCGCTTCGTAGTTGCCGCCGGAGATCTCGACGAAGTCGACGCCTCGCCCCTCGAGCATCGCGAGGACCTTCAGGGCGTCGCCCTCCTCGAACCCGCCGCGCTGGAAGTCGGCCGAGTTGAGCTTCACCGCGACGCCGAAGCCGGGCGAGACCGCGGCCCGCACGCGGGCGACGACGTCGAGGAGGAACTTGGCGCGCCCCTCGAGCGACCCGCCCCACGCGTCGGTGCGACGGTTCGTGAGCGGCGAGAGGAACTGGCTGACGAGGTAGCCGTGCGCGCCGTGGATCTGCACGCCCGAGAAGCCGGCGCGCTCCGCGACCCTCGCCACGAGGGCGAAGCGCGCGACGATGTCCTCGATCTCGGCCGGCTCGAGCGCGCGGGGGCGCGCGAACGTCCCGAGGAGCTTCACCGCGGGGACCGCCGACGGCGCGACCGGACTGCCCGACACGACGCGCTGCACCTGGCGGCCAGGGTGGCTCACTTGCATGAAGACGTGGGCGCCGTGCTCGCGCGCGGCGCGCGCCCACGACGAGAGCTCGGCGAGCGCGGCGTCGTCCTCGACGATCACGTTGCCGACGCGCTCGAGGTAGCGCGCGTCGACCTGGACGTTGCCGGTGAGCAGAAGGCCGGCGCCGCCGGCCGACCACGCGCGGTAGAGGCGCTCGAGGGCCTCGGTGGGCCGCCCCCGGAGGTCCGCCATCGCCTCGCTCATCGACGCCTTGGCGATGCGGTTGGAGACGACGATCTTGGACGCGGGGAGGGTGAAGGTGTCGGCGAGCATGGGTTAGGTGTACGACCGTTTCCCTTTTTGTCAACGAACGTTCGTGTTCATTTCTCGGCCTGCGTGAACCTGCGGTATTTGCATCTCTTTTTACCGTGGCCCGCGGCTGAGGCGGGCCGAGGCCTTGTCGCCCGATCCGGTCCAGCGCCAGTCGAGCTTGCCGTCGGAGCCCACGCTCATCGTCATCGTGCCGTGGTCGATGCAGCGCCCGACGCCGTCGGTGAGGTCCTCCCGCGCGCGGAGGTGGGTCGCGGTCGTGCCTGCGAGGCAGATCCACTCGGCGCTGCACGGGATGCTCGGGTACTCGACCGTCGCGCACGGGCCGACGTCGGTGGACTGGATGTCGACGATCATCTCCCAGCTCTGGCCGTCGCCTTGGGTGCCGATGCCCACCCAGCGGCCGACGAGGCCCTTGTCGTCGGCGCCGCGGCGCGAGTCGGTGACGACGGGGGCGGGCGCCGACGCGTCGGCGGCCGGGAGCACGACCTCGGCGATCGGCGCGCCCACCACGGCGTCGCGCGCCGGGCAGCCGGTCGCGAAGAGCGCCGCCGCGAGCGCCACGACGCCGATGGCGGCGTCGGCGGCGACGGCGGTGATTGCGGCGGTGGCGACGTTGGCGACGTTGGCGCCGTCGGGTGGAGCCTTGGACGGACCGCGCTCGAGCACGAGCCGATGATACCTCCAGAAAGGTGCGAGTCGCACGCCGCCTTCGATATGATCACGATGGGCCGATCGATGGAGGGGTTCATCCAGTGTCCGGGATGCACGCGCAAGCTCGCGCGACGCTTCGCCACGTGCCCCTACTGCAAGACGGTCGTGCCGGGGGGCGGCGTCCCCTCCACCCCCGACGCCCCCGACGCGGGCGGCGTCGCCGGCGCGGAGCCCGACGCGCCGCCCCTCCCCGCCGTCGCCGAGGTCGCGGGGACGGCGAGCGGCGAGGCGATGGGCGTCAGCGCGCCCCTCACGCTGCTCGAGCGCGCGGTGGTGCTCGCGCTCCTGGCGGCGCTCGCGTTCGCCGTGCTCGGGATCTACTTCTGGGCGAGCCGCGTCCCGATCGGCGACAGCCCCGGGAAGATCGCGCTCGGCGTCGGGTTCGCCCTCGGCCTCGCGCTGAACGGCGTGTTCTTCGTGGCCCTGCGCCGGAGGATCGCGAGCGTCTCGAGCCCCGACCCCTCGACCCGGATCGTGCAGGCGTTCGGCGCCGCCGTCGTGCTGTTCGTCGTGGGATACGTCGGCGGAGCGCTCTCGGTGTTCGGCCTCTTGCACACGGCGAACAGCGTCACCCTCGAGGAGCGCGAGAGCGACTGCGTGGTGGTGAAGAGCTGGGCCAAGCGCTCGAAGCGCGGCGGCAGCTACCGCGAGATGAGCTACCGCTGCGACGACCCGCCGGCGGAGGGGACGACGAGCCTGATCTTCGAGGAGGGCAACAAGGAGGGGACGGCGCGGCGCTTCACCATCGACGTGCACCGAGGGCCGCTCGGCTATTGGTACGCCAAGGGCTCGATGGGCGAGCTCGTGGTGAAGAAGTGGGAGTACCGCGGCCTCTACGACGACCGGCGCTGACGATCCGGCTCGCCACCGGGAGCCGTCGACGGTAAAGGTTCGTCCATGGTCGACGAGGCGCAGCGACCGCGTTGGGTCGGCTTCGTCCTGACGCTGAACGTGCTCCTGGTCGCGGCCCACTTCGTGGTCTTCGCGGTCACCGGGAGCCGGCTCGTGCTCGCCCAGGGCGCGGACTCGGTGATGGACATCACCTCGACCCTGGTGCTGGCGCTCTCGGCCCGGGTCGGCAGGGAGCCGCGCGACGAGAACCACCCCTTCGGGCACGGGCGCGCCGAGCCCATCGGCGCGCTCGTGGCGGCGGTGCTCGCCGGCGTGCTCTCGCTCGAGGTCGGGCGGAGCGCCGTCTCCGCCATCGCCTCCGGCGAGGTCGCCGTCCTCGACACGTCGGTCGCCGCCGTCCTCGGCGTCAAGACGCTGGTGAAGATCGGGTTCGTCGCGATCCTCACCGGGCGCGCGCGCCGCGCCCGCAGCCCCGCCCTCCTCGCGGTGGTGATGGACGCCCGCAACGACGTCGCCGCCACCGCGAGCTCGCTCGTCGGCTACGGCGTCGCCCGCGCCGGGTGGCCCCGCGCCGACGCCGTGCTCGCCCTCCCCATTTGCGTGTACATTGCATACAACGGCCTGCGGCTCGCCCGCGAGAACCTGCGGTTCTTGATGGGGGAGGCCCCGGACCCCGACGTCGTCGCCGCCATCGGCGCGGCGGCGCGCGAGGTCGCGGGCGTGCGCGACGTGAGCGCGGTCGTGGCCCACTACGTGGGCAGCGAGCTCCACTGCGAGGTCACCATCGTCGTGGCCGGGGACGCGAGCGCGACCGAGGGCCACGACATCGGGGTCGAGGTGCAGCGGGCGGTCGAGGCCCACGAGCTCGTAGCCCGCGCGTTCGTGCACGTCGACACGACGGACGGCCAGACGCATTGATCTGAGCTACGATCGGCAGGTGAGCGTCCGCGCCCCCTCCCTCGCCGCGGCGGCCGTCGCGTTCGGCGCCGCCGTCGCGTGCTCCTTCGCGGTCTCGGTCGACGGGCTCCGCGGGGGTGCCGGCGTGGACGCGAGCGTCGACGGGCCGGCTGCGCCGCCGTCGGACTCGGGCGTCGTCGACGCGCGCGCGGACGCGGCCGTCGACGCCGCGCCCGACGCCGCGAAGACGTATTGCGAGGCGAAGAGCCCCGCCGCGAAGCTGTGCGTCGCGTTCTCCAAGGGGCGGACGCACTCGAGCGGAGCCCAGCTCGCCGACGAGATGGACGGCGAGCACTTCGACTCCGCCGCCAAGGCCGCGACGCTCGACGGCGCGCTCTTCACGTCGGCGCCGATGGCGGCGGCGTTCGAGTTGCAGGGGTACCAGTCGTTCTTGACGCGCGACTACGACTCGACCCCCACGTCGTTCACGTTCGGCGCGTCGATCCGCTTCGAGACGGACGAGTTCCCGGCGGCCACCGACACCCTCGAGGCGCGCCTCACCGACGCCACGTACGCCGTCTACCTGCGGGTGTCGTCGGGCGGGTCGGCGCGGGTCGTGTACGCCTACCCCAGCGACGGCGGCAGCCGTTCGACGCAGAGCATCCCCATCCCCGGCGCGCTCGCGACGCGCCGCTGGTATCGGTTCGACATCTCCGTCCACACCGGCAGCGTCGCGGGCATCGACGTGCGGCAAGACGGCGAGCTCGTCGCGTCGACGCCGCTCGCGGCGACCTACGGCACGAAGGGAAGCCTCCGGCTCATCGCCGGGTTCACCGAGCTCGTCGACCCGAGACCCGGGCGGTTCCTCGTCGACGACTTCGCGGCCGATTGGTGAGGGACCGGGTTCGTGCTAGCTTGAGCCTCGTTTCACCGGGGAGTCGCACAGTCCGGTAGTGCACGAGCTTTGGGTGCTCGTTGTCGCGGGTTCAAATCCCGCCTCCCCGACAATGTTCTTCGACGGTTACGGGCTCGGTGGATCTCTTGGTGGATCAACTCGGGCTCCGGACCACCGCAGAGATCGGCCGGCAGCTCGGGGAAGGGAGCGCCGTAACGGCCGGCGCGGTCCTGCACTTCCTTCGCGTACCCGAGCGTCGTGCTGATGTGTTCGTGGCCTGCCTCACGCTGAACGACGGACTCTCGATGTCCGGCAAGGAAGCGCCACGTGATGCCGCTGTCTCGAAGGGATCGGAAGTCGATCATCAAGTGCGTCGCGGTCTCCACGAAGAAGGGAAC
>JAEUKG010000180.1 GCA_016794325.1 Myxococcales bacterium
TCGCTCGCGGGCGCTCACGCGGAGGACGACGTGCTCGTGGCGCTGCCGGGCGCGTCGCTCGCGGGCGACACCGTCTCGATCGAGCGCGACCCGGTGATGATCGCCGGCGACTTCGTCGGGCTCGTGAAGTTCGTGGCGCCGCGCGGCGCGGGGGCGTGGGACGTCCAGCACTACGACAAGCGGACCAAGGACTTCAGCGCGACCAAGCGCGCCCTCGCGGTGGACGCCCCGGCGGTGCCCCTCGGCGGCAACGGCGTGGTCGCGTCCCCGATGGCCAACATCGAGGCCTCGAAGCTCAACGCCGCCGGCTTCTACGCGCACGCGGTGCTCGGGGAGGGCGGTCAGCTCCACGTGAGGGGCCTCGTGCCGCGCCAGCTCCGCGCCATCCCCACGATCAACGTGCGCAACGGCGCGAGCCAGTCGCTCTTGTTCACGACCGCTGGGATGTGGGACCCCGTCGCCGACGCGGCCAAGGGCAAGCAGGCCAAGGGTACGGCGTCGAGCACGCTGCTCGTCCCGAACGGGAACGCCGGCGAGACCGCCGCGAACGCGTGGCGCACGGCCACGCTCCGCAAGGGCGCGGAGCTCCTCGTCATCCACACCTTCGGCGCGGTCGGCCCCGCCGAGGACGGCCCGCTCCGCACGGGTCACTTCTCGTTCGGCATCGCGCGCGTCGTCGACGAGCCGCTCACCGGCGACCTCGCGCTCGACGTCGAGTACAAGCAGGTCTACGCCCACAACCCCAACGGTCTCGTCTCCGGCTCGCACGACTACGCGAGCTACTCGGGGAGCTTCGCGCATGGCTGGATGTACGGTCGGCCCATCGCCGACGTGGCCCTCCACCTCCCCGCCCTCACCCGGACCTACGATCTCGGCGGCGTCCGGATCGGGAGGCCCATCGACGCGCTCGGCGTCGAGCTCGACGCGATGACGGCGCGGTACCGCACGGGGATGGGGACCGGCGCCGCCGTCGTCACGCCGGCCAACTCGTGCGTGCAGGACTCGAGCAAGGCGCTCTATTTCGCGCTGCAGCGCCTCGACGAGGTGCGCGACGACGCGCGCGTCAAGGCGTACGTCACCGCCAACGCCGGCGACCCCGCGGTGAAGGACTTCGCCGCGCTCGCCGCCCTCGCGGACGACGTGATCGCCTACATGAGCCCGCTCGGGTTCACCCGCGCCGACTGGCGAAACCAGCGCGGCGCCTCGGGGGCCGACGTGCGCGCGTGCCCGGGCGCGATGTTCGGCGCCGTGTTCTGCGGCCTCGCCAGCTACCGCACGATGCTCCCCCGCAAGGCCTCCGACTTCTATACCGAGAAGCTCATCCTGTCGGGCGCGGGCGGGGTGGTCCTCCGGACCAACGACGTCGGCGGTGACATCCCCGGGATCTTCCCGCTCTCCCCGACCTCTCCGCTCTGAGCGGCGCGCCCCGAGCGACTTTTGCGAGTGGAGGCGCGCGGATTGGTGTAGTGAGGGAGCGTGCCGACGCGCTTCACCGAGGGCGATCTCTTCGCGGAGAACGACATCCAGGCGTACGCCTTCGGGTGCACGTGCGCGGGCTCGCTCGACGCCGGCATCGCCGTCGCCTTCAAGAAGCGCTGGCCGCGCCTCGAAGAAGAGTACAAGGCGCGGTGCGCCGACGGCCGCTTCCGCCTCGGCGACGTCTTCGTGTTCATCGACGGCGAGACGACGGTCTACAGCCTCGCGCTCCAGGAGCACTGGAAGAGCCGCGCCAAGCTCGCCGCGCTCACCAAGGCGATGACGCGGACCGTCGAGCTCGCGGGG
>JAEUKG010000594.1 GCA_016794325.1 Myxococcales bacterium
GGACGACGTCGTCGGTGGCGCGATCAACCAGGAGGGCGCGCTGCTCGTCGAGGTCACGCGCACCGGGGACGCGACCGCGCTCGCCCACATCATCCACCTCGTGCAAGGGGCGCAGGCGTCGAAGGCGCGCGTGCAGGCGACGGTGGACAAGGTGTCGGCGGTCTTCGTGCCCGCGGTGCTCGCGGTGGCCGCGATCACCCTCGCGGCTTGGCTCGCGCGTGGCGCTCCGGCGACCGACGCGATCGTGAACGCGGTGGCCGTCCTCGTGATCGCGTGCCCGTGCGCGCTCGGCCTCGCGACCCCGACCGCGCTCATGGTCGGCATGGGCGTGGCCGCGCGCCGCGGGATCCTCATCCAGGACGCGCTCGCCCTCGAGACGGCGCACGCGGTCGACACGGTGGTGTTCGACAAGACCGGGACGCTCACCCTCGGCAAGCCGACCGTGCGAGGGGCGCTCGCGCTCGGCGGGGGAGCCGACGAGGTGTGGGCGCTCGCGGCCTCGGCGCAGCGCGGCAGCGAGCACCCGATCGCGCGCGCCTTGCTCGCCTGGGCCGGCGAGCGCGGGATCGCCGCGGCGATGCCCGAGCGCTTCGAGGCTCTGCCGGGGCGCGGAGTCTCCGCGCAGGTCGGAGGACACGACGTCCTGCTCGGGACGGAGCGCCTGATGGAGGAGCGCGGCGTCACCCAGGCCGGTGACGACGCCGAGCGGGCTGCGGCCGCAGGCCAGATCGAGGCCTGGGAGGGCCGCGGTTGGTCGGTGATCCGCGTCGCGATCGACGGCGCCGTCCGCGGCCTGATCGCCCTCGGTGACGAGGCGCGGCCAGGAGCCGCCGCCGCGGTCGCGGCGCTCCGAGCGGCGCGCGTGGGCGCGCTGATGCTGAGCGGCGATCACCGTCGGCCGGCGGAGGCGATGGCGCGCGAGCTCGGCGTCGCGCGGGTGCTCTCCGAGGTGCTCCCCGGCGACAAGGCCGCGGAGGTGGCGCGCCTGCAGCGCGAGGGCAGGAGGGTGGCGATGGTCGGTGACGGGGTGAACGACGCGCCGGCGCTCGCGACCGCCGACGTGGGCATCGCCCTCGGCACCGGCACCGACGTCGCGATGAAGACCGCGGCCATCACGCTCCTCCGGCCCGATCCGCTCCTGGTGGTGGACGCGATCGCCCTTTCGCGCGCCACGATGCGGAAGATCCGGCAGAACCTCTTCTTCGCGCTCGTGTACAACACGCTCGCGATCCCGCTCGCGGCCTTCGGGCTCCTCACGCCGATGGTCGCGTCGGCGGCGATGGCGATGAGCTCGGTGAGCGTCGTGACGAACGCGCTCCTCCTCCGCCGCTTCCGCGGTGAGGCGGGCCCGCGAGGAGGTGCGACGTGAAGGCGAGCCCCACGGCGATGACGATCGGCGAGGTCGCGGCGGAGACCGGCGTGCCGGCGAAGACCATCCGCTACTACGAGGACGCAGGCCTGATCGCGCCCGCGACGCGCGCCGACAACGGCTACCGCGTGTACGACGAGCGCTCGCTCGAGGTGCTCCGCTTCGTCAAGCGCGCGCGCGACCTCGGCTTCGGCATGGCCGAGGTCGGCGAGCTCCTCGCGCTCTTCCGCGACCCTCGCCGGGCGAGCGCCGACGTGCGGCGCGTCGCGTCGCGGCACCTGCGAGAGGTCGAGCAGAAGCTCGTCGAGCTCGAGCGCCTGCGGGGATCGCTCGCGGCGCTGGTCGCGCGCTGCCACGGCGACGGCGAGCCCGACTGCCCTATCCTCGACGAGCTCGTGGGGCGCCCGGCCCCGCGGCGCTCGCCGGCTGCGAGACCCAGGAGGAAATGATGGACGCGACGTACAAGGTGTCGGGGATGACGTGCGGCGGCTGCGTGAAATCGGTGACGCGCGCGCTCGAGCAGGCGCTGGCGGGCGCGAAGGTGGAGGTGTCGCTCGAGGCCGGGACCGCGCGCGTCGACGGACCCCACGACCCGGCGAAGGCGAAGGCGGCGATCGAGGACGCGGGCTTCGACGTCGAGGCGTGACGGCGAGCGTCAGCGCCGGAGCGCGCTCTCGATCTGGAGCTTGATGCGGGGGGCGACCGACTCGCTGGCGAGGAGCTGCAGCAGGATCGCCTCGGCGTGCGGATCGTCGTCGGTGCGCGTCGTGAGGCTCTGCACCAGCGTCGCGTGAGCGTCGGACGGCATGCGGCCGGCCTCGACGATCGCGCCGAGCGCCTTCCAGTCGTCCTCGTCCAGGCCCTTGCGGAAGAGGCTCGAGAGCGCCTCACGCACGACGCCGCCGTCGGCGTCGGCGGCGAGGACGAGGAGGAGGTCGACGACCTCGCCGCCCTCCATGTTGCGCACGGCGGCGGCCGTGGCGCGGCGCACGTCGGCGTCCGACGAGCGGGCGTGGGGCGCCACGATCCGGAACGACGAGGACTGGCCGCCGTTGCCGATGGCGCGGAGCGCGGTGACGCGGTCGGCGTCGGTCTGCGCTCGGCCGAGGTCCTCCTCGAGGGTCGTGACCGCGCGTCGGGCGGCGCACGGGGCCGACGCGCACGGCGCGCCGGAGCCTCCCGCGCGGGGAGCGCCGTCGGCGCGCGCCTCCGCGTCGAGCGCGTGCCGGGCGAGCGCGCCGAGGGTGTAGGCGGCCGCGCCGCGGCGCGCGGGGGCCTTGGCCTCGTCGTGGGCGCGCGCGACGAACGCGAGCGTCTCGGTGGTCGGCTCCTTCAGGTGCGCGAGGCGCTGGATCAGGAGCTCGAACGTGCCGTCCTCGCGCGGCCGCACCCGCTCGAGCGACGCGACGAGCGCGCGCTGCCCCGTCGCCGTACCCGACACGACGGTCACGTCGAAGCCCGCGGCGAGGCCGGTCGTCGACAGCTCGGCCTCCGCCCGCGCGAGGAGCGGCGCGGCCTGCTCCGGGTGGAGCTCGAGCCAGGCGGCGTCGCGCCAGACCCACGCCGTGCCGGCTTCGCGTGGGAGCACCGCCGCGGTCCGCAGATCGGCGAAGGCCGTCTCGAGGGTGACGCCGCCCGCGCGTCGCTCGAGCGACGCGGCGCGGCTCTCGGCGGGGGGCGGGGCCGCCTTGAGGGGCTCGGCGGCCGCGCGGGGCGCGGGCCGCGGCGCCTGGGTCGTCGCGCCGAGGAGGTGGAGCGCGAGGTGGAGCTCCGACGTCGCGGCGTCGACCCGGGGGCCGCCGCCCGTCGCCGTCACCACCTCGTCGTGGGCGAGGTCGGCGAGGTGTGGCCCCTTCAGCGAGCCTCGTCCGACGCTCTCGACCCGCACGTCTTCGGGCGCGCCGAGCGCGTCGAGCTCCGTGTAGGTTGCATGCGAAAAGCCGCCCCCGCCGCGCTGGACGCGGGCGCGGCCGATCGAGGTGTCGACCGCGTCGCTCGTCCCCCAGACGCCCTCGGCGGCCGCCGCGATCTCCACCGCGAGCGCGCGCTGGATGACGCGGGCGGCCGGCGTCGCGCCCTCACCGAGGCGGAGCTCGGCGAGGTGCGGCCCGGGGGCGATCACGAGGACGGCGGGGGCGGCGCGGAGCTCGTCGGCGAGCGCGGCGTCGCTCGGCTTGCCCATGGCCTCGAGCGACGCGCGGCGGATCGCGGTCCAGCGGAGGGAGATCACGCGACCTGCCGGCTCGGAGCCGTGCGCCTCGAGCGCGAGATCCCCGTCGACCTCGACGCGGGAGCCGAGCGGGGCCGCGAGCCCGGGGAGCTCCACGCTGCTCGCGACGCGGAGCGTGGCGGAGTACGTCGCGCTCGCGCCGGCGGAGAGCTCGAGCGCGCCCCCGGCGGGGGCGGGCGCGGGCGGGGGGCCCTCGGCGCGGCTCTTCCACGCGCCGAGGGCGACGAGCGCCGCGAGCGCCACCGCGACCGTCCCGAGCTTCGCCCGCGCGGACGGCGCCTTCATCGGACGAACTGCTGGCACTGGAGGCCGTCGCCGGGCCCGCCGTTCTTCTTCACGAGGTCGTTGTGGATGCGCGTGTAGTCGGCCTGGTTGAAGGTGCAGAGGTAGCGCTTGTTGTCGATGGTCTTCGCGCCCGCGCTGCACACCGGGTTGTTCCCGGCGCACTCGAAGAGCGAGCAGCAGAACGCGCCTTGACCGGCCGCGGTGCACTTGCACTTCGCCTGGTCGGGCTGGACGAACGGCGCGAGGGCGGTGCGGATCGACGCGCCGGGGATGGTCTTGTCGACCCCCCACACCCCGATGTCGGTGTGGAAGCCGTCCCAGCTCATGATGGTCGCGTCGTACGAGGCCTCGAGCGGAGGGGCGCCGACGTCGACATACACGCTGACGCGGCCGGTGAGCAGGTCGATCGAGATGCGGCCGCCGTTGTGGAAGCGCCAGCTCTTGCCCTCGCGGTTGGCGATGTCGACGCCGAACGGGATGCCGAGGCGGAGGAGCAGGAGGTCGAGCCGGATGCCGGCCGACGCGACGAGGACGTCGACCGACGCGTCCGCGTAGGCGTCCGCGCGGACCCAGGGCTCGACGACCGAGGTCAGCCGGAAGTTCGAGGGCGCCTCGAGGTTCGCGCAGTTGTTGCCCGACGTGCCGGCGAACTCGTAGTCGACGCCCGCGGTCGCGAACGCGCCGAAGACGATGTGCACGGGCACGGGGCCGATCCAGACCCAGAAGCTGACCTCGTCGCCGCCGAGGTAGACCGGCGGCTGGGCGAGCGGCGCCGAATACACCTCGGACGCCCCGAGGCTCACGGTCTGCCCCTTCGTCGCGTTCGAGAACGGCTTCATCTGGAAGGTGTCGACGTCGAGGTAGTAGGCCGACACCTTGGCGGTGCGGCCCTTGCTCTCGCCGGAGCCGTCGAGGGTGAAGAGCTTGAGGTCCGAGTCGAAGAAGTAGATGCCCGCCTCGATCTTGCTGCTCGCCTTCCCGTCGTATTTGCAGGTCGAGAGCGGATCGGCGCTCTGGCTGCCGCCCTTCTTGACCTCCCACCCGGTGCCGTAGGTGAAATACGCGCCGAGGCTCGAGCGCTCGCCGATGCTGAAGGTGTCCTCCTCGGTGTCGCCGATCTTGCCCTCGCCCGGCGTCCACTCGAGGCCGCGGATGTCGTCGGCGATCGCGGCCTGCATCGCCGACAGGGTGGCGTTCTGCAGGTAGCCCTCGCAGATGCGCCCCATCGGGTGCCCGCTCAGGTTCATGAACTCCGCCGCCTTCGGAGCGTTGACCGTGAAGTCCTCCCGGCGGACGCACGGGTAGACGAGCTCTTGCCGGTTCGGGTTCTGGAGGATCGCGCGGAAGCCCATCGACGCCGGCGTGGCGAGGTTCGACCCCGGCGAGGTCGGTGAGGCCTGCAGCGCGTTGGCGACCTCCACGCGGCACTCCTGGAAGGAGCGCTCGACCTCGCCGTCGAAGAGCGAGGTGACGGTGGAGCCGAAGAGCTCGTACGACCAGTCGCACATGTTGACGGTCTGCGGGCTCGTCTGCGGGTTGGCGAGGCACCCGCGATCGCCGAAGCGGAGCTCGTTGACGAGGAGCTTGGCCATCGTCTTCTCGATGTCGTTCAGCACGGCGTCGACCTGCTGCTTCTGCGTGAGCAAGCCCGCGATGCAGGCGTTGGCCGAGGTGACCCCGGACCCGCCCGACTTGAGCTGCGCGAGCGGCGCCGCCTTCTGCTTCGCTCCCCCGGACTGGACCGCGCCCCCGCCGCGGCGAGCGCCTTCGAGCTCGGGCATGAGCGTCGCGACGTCCGAGAGGGCGACGAGCGCCTTGTAGCGCTGAGCGGGGTTTCCGGTCGCGAAGAGCGCGCTCACGTCGGACGGGTTGATGACCGGAGCGCCAGAGACGCGGTCCTTGATCTTCTGGAAGACGGGCGGCAGAGACTGCCCCCCGGAGAGCCCCTGCCCCGGATCCTCCGTGCACTTGTGGCACGGGTCGTTGGCGTTCAAGCACGCGTAGCCCACGAGCAGCGCCGCGCGCTGGCTCGCGAGGGTCTGGTAGGTGCCGGTGCGCTTGGCGATGTCGGCGAGCTCGTCGTCGTGCGGGTTGCCGTACACGGTGTCGAAGCGCGTCTTGGCGTGTTTGTGAACCCCGAGCTGCGAGCCGTCGGTCGCCGAGACCTTCACGGGGCCGCTGTTGTTCCAGCGCGCGGCGACGAGCGCCTTGATGCGGTCCTTGTCGACGTTGGACACCCCCGGCAGGCTCACGGTGTCGAGGAACGTCGGCTTCACCGCGTAGAACGCGTTGAGGTAGAGGACGGGCGTGTTCTGGCCCCACCCGTGATAGCCCGGGTGCAGGTCCTGGATCTGCTTCGGCGCCTGGACGCTCGTGCCGGTCTGGTTGAGGATCTTGTTCACGAAGAACGGCGACGAGGGGTCCATCGCCAGGTTGTAGATCTGCCGGTAGTTCCGCCCGAGCCGCTTGGCGGCGAGCGAGAACAGCGGGTAGTCCCCGTAGCGCTTCGTCGCGTACTCCTCGCACGACGTCACGCCGGGGCCGCTCGTCATGTAGCTCGGCCTGGCCGAGAGCCTGCCGAAGAGGGTCTCGGCCTTCATGTTCAGCCCAGGGTCGGTCGTGACGAGCCCTGGGCCGCGGAACGCCTCGAGATCGGCCTCCACGCGACCGACGTCGGGGCTCGCCGCGGCCATCTGCAGGCCCGTGAGCGAGCCGCCGCCCGCGCGGAACGCGCGCGGGTTGAGGCCCGAGGCCGGCACCGTGACCACGCCGCCGTACGCGCCGCGCGGCGTGACGCCGCCGTAGCGGCGGCGCTGGCCGGTGAGCGTGGCGTGCGGCTGCGCGGTGACGTTCTTGCCTCGCTCCACCCGGCGCGCGGGCGGGAGCACCGGGGTCACGCTGTTCGGCGCGCCCATGGGGAAGAGCGTCGGGCGCGGGGAGCCGGCGCGCTTGCGCCAATCGTCCAGCAAGATCGCGGTGCACGCGTCGAGCATGGCCTTCGACGTCGCCGGGTCCTTGGCGCAGGGGTCCGTCTTGTACCAGTTTCCGTCGACGCACTGAGCCTGCGTGGGCGCCTTGCACTTCGCGGGCACGTTCGACGACGCGGCCCCGAGGGCGGGGACCGGCGGCGTGGGCGTGACCAAGAGTCCAGCCTTCTGGGCGGCGGCGTCGCGGGTGAGGGCGCCGAGAGCGAGCGTCGTGCCGACGGCGAGCGCGAGCGCGAGCGAGCGCGAGCGGGGCGACGCCCGCACGAAAAGCATGGACATTCCGAGAGCTTTGCACCCTGGGTGCCGGGCGAAAATGGGCCGAGCGGACTATGGCGTGCTTGCTCTCGCCGCCTCTCCCCGTCAGACTCAGAGCCCGTGACGAACTCGGATTCAGCGGTGGTCCAGCTCGCGTCGCTCGCGTCGGAGTGCGCGACGCGCGAGGAGTACGACGCCGCGCGGACGTCTTGGCTGGAGGCCCAGGCGCCGTGCGACACCATCTATTTCGGCCCGGCGCCGGAGGAGGGGCCGGTGCGCCCCGTCGTCACCCGCGTCGACCCGGCGTACACGGCGGCGTGCGAGGCCAAGCGCGGCCGCTACGCGGAGGACCTCGCGCGGCTCGACGCGGTGGCGGTCGAGCGGGGAGGGGTCGCGATCGACGTCGAGCACCTGTCGGCGAAGGAGCGCGTCGCGCGTCCGTTCTACGGCGAGGTGGTCGCAGGCCTCGGGCTGCGGACGGTCGGGATCGCGGTGCCGCTCCTGCGGGGGCGCCGCGTCGCGAGCATCTACTTCGGGTACACGAGGCACAGCGAGCGATCGCTCGCCGCGCTGCGCCGCCTCTCGGGGGCGCTCCCGATCCTCGCCCTCGGCGAGGTCGCCCACCCCCAGCGCGCGGACGATCCGTTGGGGGGTGATCTCGGGCTCTCGCGGCGCGAGCGCCAGATCGCCGCCTACGCGAGCCGCGGCCTCACCAACCGCGAGATCGGCGCCATCGTCGGCACCGCGCCGACGACGGTGAAGAACCAGATCGCGGCGATCCTCCGCAAGGTCGGCGCGGCCAACCGGACCGAGCTCGCGTGGCTCCTCTCGAGCGGGGGCGCCGAGCCGCCGCCCTCGTCGCGCCACTGACGCGGCCGCGCCCGTCGCGCAGGCGCTCGGCCGACGGTCACGCGCGCAGGCGCGGGCCGGACTCGGGATCCCACTCGTAGAAGCGGGCGTCGGGGCCGTCGTCCGTCTCGCGGATGACGAGGTGCGTGCGTGCGGCGCGGTAAGCGTTCGGGTTCGGGTTGAAGCGGAGATCGCCGCGCGGGTCGGGGTGCTCTTCGGCCCACGATCCGACGTTGATGTACGTGGCACCTCCGACGCGCACCGCGACCGGCACGTGGGTGTGGCCCATCACCACGAGCGGAGCGGGGAAGAGCTCGGTGATGCGGGCGACGCGCTCGAACATCTGGCGCGCGGGGTCGACGTCGCCCCGGCCGCGCGAGAGGAGGACGTGAAGGGCGATCCACGCGGCGAGGAGCGCGCCCGCCGCGACGAAGCCCCACCCGCCGAGGACGCCGACCTGGGAGAGCACGATCACGACGCCCAGCGCGAGCACCACGAGGAGGCCGACCGCGAGGCGGTCGAGCATGACGCTCGCGAAGACGCCGTGGAGGGTGGTGGCGATGGGCCTCGCCTGGAGGCGGAGGAGCGCCCGCAGCGCGTCGACCTTCACCCGGGCGGCGTGCGCGTGCTCGGCGACGCGCCGCTCGTGATCGCGCGCCATCGCGCGGGCGCGCTCGCTGCCGTACGCGCGCTGGTTCTTCGCGAGCTCGGCGATGGCCTTGGCGAAGCGCGCGCCGAGGGCGAGGGCGCCCCGCGCCCCGAGCGAGACACCCCACCCGAAGTAGCTCCCGAGGCCGCGGTCTTCGTGGCCGTGCTCGTTCATCCCCTCGGTGCGCCGGACGACGGCCCGGAGCAGGGTCGCGCTGAAGCCGCGCTCGACGCGCCGGGGGTCGCTGGGGGAGAGCGGCGAGAGGACGAACGGCGTCGCGCAGAACGGGTCGTACTGGTGCCCGTGCTCGATGTAGACTACATCTTTTCGGTAGAAGAACCAGGGGGCGAACTCGACCCGCGCCCGCGCGGCGGCTCGCTCGGCCTCGGGGGCCGCGGCGGCCACGAGGTCGCGGAGGTCGTCCTTCAGCGAGTCCCAGTGGAGCTCGAGGTCGTGGTTGCCGTGGAGGACGGTGACGGCGTGCCCGTCGGCGACGAAGGCGCCGAGCTCGGCGAAGACGTCGGCGTGGCGCTCGGCGACGCGCCGCAGCTTGAGCCGGCCGTGGTCCTCGGCGCCGCCGACGCCGTTCTCGCGCTCCTCGTCGGTGAGCTCGGTGTGCACGAGGTCGCCCTCCTGGGGGTCGACCGACATCCCCGCGAGGTCGATGAAGTCGCCGGCGATGACGATGCGCCAGCGGCCCGCGCTGCGGGCGGCGTCGCGGTAGTGCGCGATGAGCCGGGCGAGGTCGCGATCGATGGTGGGCGAGCGCGCGACGACGGGCCCCGAGTCGTTGAGGTCGCTCCCCAGGTGGACGTCGGAGAAGACGAGCAAGGTCTCTCGCTCTTCGCGCAGCATCTCGACATCATGAGCCCTCGCGCGCGCGCTTTGCGGCGTCTGGACGAACGATCCCGCGATTGTGACCATCCCCTGACCGTCGGGTCGCAGACCTCCACACATGCGATAAGCTGGCCCCGTGGCTCCTCCGCTCGGCTTGCTGGCCCTCCGCGACGCCCTCGGGGCCGAGGTGCGGGCGGCGGGGCGGACGGCGATCGACGTGGTGGTGCACACCGACAACGACGACGATCCGACGAGCGTGGGGCTCCGGGCGCTCTACGACGCGGTCTCGCGCGACACGTCGGGCGACCGCGGGGGCAAGCTCCTCCGCGCGCCGCGCCCGCTCGGGATCGCGCTCACGCGCGAGGACGAGGGCGATCGGGCGGCCAAGCGCCAGGGCCTCTCGGTCGAGTGGCAGTCGGGCGACGAGCCGTTCGATCGAGTCGTCTACGTCGACGCGCCCCCCGAGGTCACGCCGGTGTTGCCGTTCGTGCTCGGGCCCGAGGCCCGGGGCGCGATCCTCGAGCTCCTCGATCTCGGCGTCCACTCGGTCGACGTCGACGTCGGCGACTACGTGGAGGCGCGGCTCTCGCGCCCGGGGCCCGCCCCCGACCTCGTGCCCCGCGCGGTGGAGGCGTTCACGAGGCTCTGCGATCACCTCCCCCGAGTGCGGCACGACCCCTCGTCGCGCGTAGCGAAGCCGCTCCGCGTCCCGACGTTGGTGTTGGCCGCGATCGGCGTCGTCGGCTGGGGGGCGAACGTTGGCTACGTCGGCATCGTGGGCGCGGGCGCGCGCGCGGCGTTCGGCAGGCACGACGACGAGCGACTGGAGCTGTCCGCCCTCCACTTCGCCCTGCTCGTCGCCTTCGGCGTCGTGTCCGGCCTCGCCGGCGCGTCGCTCTACGGCGCCGCCCTCCGGCGGAGGGCGAAGGGGCGCTCGGACGCGCATCGCCTCGTCGCCCGCGCTCAGCTCAGCGCGTTCGGCGGCTTCTCGGTCCTCGCGTTCACCGCTGCGCTCTTCGCGGCGGTGGCCGCGATCGCGCGCCAGTGATCGTCGCGCGCGGCGAGCGCGACGCCGACGCCGCGCGCGAGAGGTGCTCCGATCCCCTGCACGAGGCGCTCGAACGCACTTCGGCGGTCGGCGCCCGAGCGCGCGCGCGCCCGCCCCCCGCGCGTCGTCGCCCGAACGGGTGAAACGGGGGGCGGGTCCGGTGGACTCGCGGAGGTTCACGCCCCGGCGGCGCCGCGCGCCCCGGAATCGGCGCGATTTCGTGTGAGGATCGACACACGCGGCGCGCGCGCGGGGTGAGCACGGGTCGTGCAAAGGGGCGCGCCCATGAAGAAGACCCCTTGGCTCGTCGCCACACTCGCCTCCTCGTTGCTCGTTCCCGTGGTCGGCTGCGGCTCGGGCGCGGACCCGGGCTCGGAGCCCGCCGTCGCCCGCGCCGAGGCCGCGCTCGCGCCCAACTGCACCTGGATCACGCGCGCGCTCGGAGACTTCGAGATCGCGCCCGATCCCGAGTTCGCGCCGAGCTTGCTCCTCGTGACGAACGTGGGCAACGGCGCGTCCAACTATCCCGTGACGGTCAGCCAGCTCAGCGGCGCCGACGGATCGGTCGTCGCGGGCCCGGTGACGGTCGCCGAGAACTACACCGGCCTCTCCATCGTCAACGGCCCGGAGCTCTCGCGGCTCCCGGCCGGCGGCCCGGTGCGGATGGGCGTCTTGTACCACAGCCCACGCGGCGTGAGCGGCGCGTGGCGGGTGTCGAACCCGCCGTCGTGGGACGCCTTCGTCTCCAAGCTCGACGGTCAGCCGATGCTCCTGCCGCGGGTCGGACCGCCGCTCCTCGACGCGACGCCCGGGGACGCGTACCCCGGCGGCGGCGCGCCCGACGACCTCTCGGGCTACAGCGCCTTCGGCGGGACTTGCGCCGGCCTCTGCTACGGGCGCGTCGCCGGGGCCGCCGGCACCATGACCGCCGTGCACGATCTCGCGTACCGCGACGACGGACTCCTCGGGATGGCCTCCACCGCCGACGCCGGGCGCGAGGACGAGGTGCTCCTCTCGGCGTGCCACTACGACACGACCTGCGCCCAGTCGACGTGCCCCGGCCAGATCGCGTGCGTGGCGGCGTGCGCGGGCAACCCCTCCTGCCTGCAGGGGTGCGACACCGCGTGCCTCGCGACGTGCGCGAACAGCGAGTGCGGGGTGTACCGCGCGACGGTCGACGGGGCGGGCGGCCTGCGCCCGCTGGCGGCGCCGGCCGCGGCGTGCGGCACCAACCGCGCGCTCGGCTACTTCGCGCCGGTGGAGTGCACGACGTACGGCGCGCCCCGGGAGACCCTGCGCGCCGGCAAGCCCACCGGGAGCAACAACGTCTACACGTTCGTGAAGGACGGCGCCGACATCGTCGTCATGCGCTCGGGCGTCCCGTCCGTGCGCGTCGCGTCGTACGCCAACGCCGAGCACTTCCGCACCGTGGGCGGCCCGAACGGCCAGCTCGTCATGTATTACCAGGTCCGCGACGGCGCCAACCGGGGCGG
>JAEUKG010000651.1 GCA_016794325.1 Myxococcales bacterium
GTGTCGCCCGCGGCGCGTGCCTCGAAGAGCGCGGAGAGGCCCGCCCGCGCGAGCAGCCCTCGAACCACGGGACCCATCGTGCTCATCGCTTGTCTCCCCATCGGTGCGCCAGGTCGTTGTCGAGGCCGAGGTGGTCGAGCACCCGCGACACCACCGTCGCGAGGACGTCGTCGACGCTGGCCGGCTTGCCGTAGAACGAGGGCATCGCCGGCAGGACGACGGCCCCCGCGCGCGCGAGCGCCGCGAGGTTCTCGAGGTGCACCACCGAGAGCGGAGTCTCCCGCGGCACCACGATCAGCGGGCGCCGCTCCTTGAGCATCACGTCCGCGGCCCGGGTGAGGAGGCTGTCGCTCGTGCCGTGAGCGATGCGCGCGCACGTGCTCATGGAGCACGGGATCACCGCCATCGCGTGCCACCCGGCGCTGCCGCTGGCGAAGGGCGCGCTGTAGTCGCGCAGGCCCCAGATCGGGAACCCGATCTCCTCGCGGACGTCGCCGCCGCACTCGAGCTTCCAGACCTCGGGCGCCGTCGACGAGAGGCACACGCCCACCTCGACGTCGCCGCGGGTCCGGGCGCGCTCGGCGAGGGCGCGGAGGAGCACGCGCGCGTACGGCGCGCCGCTCGCCCCCGTGAGCCCGACCACGATCTTGCGCCGCGCGCTCATCGGGCGACCTCGGCGCGGACGATCGACGCGACCCCCAAGAGGAGGTCCTCGCCGCGGGCGCGCGCGAAGCCCGCGTCGCGACAGCGCGCCTCCATCTCGCGGCGGGACACGAAGCCCTTCATGCTCTCGGCGAGGTATCGGTACGCCGCGCGATCGCCGGAGACGACCCGGCCGACGGCGGGCAGCACCACCCGCGCGTAGGCGGCGTGGAACGCGCGCGTGTCGACGCGCGCAGGGCGGAAGAACTCGAGGACCACGAGCACGCCCCCGGGCGCGAGGACGCGGCGCGCCTCGCGGAGCGCGGCGCCGAGATCGGCGACGTTGCGCATCCCGAAGCCGCACACGACGGCCGCGAACTCGCCGTCCGCGAACGGGAGCTTGGTCGCGTCCGCGACCACGCGCTCCGCCCGCGGCGCCTTGTGCTTGCCGAGCTCGAGCATGCGCGGCGAGAAGTCGGCGGCCACGATGCGCGCGTTCGGGAGCTCGCGCTCGAGCATCGCCGACAGGTCGAGGGTGCCGGCGCACAGATCGAGCACCGCCCCCGGCGGCGCGCCGCGGAGCGCGCGCACCGCTCGGCGGCGCCAACGGCGGTCGACGCCCATCGAGAGCCCGCGGTTCAAGAGATCGTACGTCGGCGCGATCCGGTCGAACATGTCGCGGACCGCGCCCGCGTGCTCGTCACGCTTCGACGCGCGGTCCTCGTAGGAGGGCACCGCGGTCACGACGGCCCCGCAGCGCAGCGCGATGGCCGGCAGGGAGAGCGGTAACGCATCGATTTCACTCTTTTCTTCGGACCGTTAGGAAGTTTCAAATGTTTCTGAAGGATGTAATAGAAGCGGCTCCCCTGGACGTCAAGCGCTGGGGGGCGCCTGACGTGAGCCGCGTCCTGGCTCGCCCACCTTGTGCGCGGCCGCCTCCCGGTGACGGTGGAAGAAACGGCTGGTAGCCTGAGGAGCGTGGGACACGAACTGACGGCCGGGGGGTTCGGCCGCCGCGCCCTCGCGGCGTGCGTTTCGCTCGCGGTCTTCGGCGCGTGCCTCGTCCCCGCCTGCGGCCTCGAGACCGTCGGCGCCGGCAAGGCCCTCGACGCGGGCGGAGGACCCGACGCCGCGGCGGCCGCCGACGCCGCGCTCCCCATCGCCGACGGCGGCGTGGAGCAACCCGTCGAGACGTGCGCTGCGCCGAAGGTCGCGTGCGGCGAGGACTGCGTCGACACCAAGACCGACTCCCGCCACTGCGGCGCGTGCGACAAGCCTTGCCCCGC
>JAEUKG010000675.1 GCA_016794325.1 Myxococcales bacterium
GCAGGTCCTTCGCCTTGAGCCCGAAGCGCTTCTCGACGAGCCCGAGGTACTTGCCGTGCACCGACGGGTCGCGGTGCGAGATGGCGTCGAGGATGGGCTTGAGCCGGTACTCCAGCTCGCGCGCCGGCACGTCGCCGGGGACGGCCTCGATGGCCTTCTCGATGTCGAAGACGAAGTCGTAGAGGTCGCAGCGCGCGCCGGGCTCGCGGTTCACGCGGCAGTACCCGAGCTTCTGCAGCGAGTGACACGGCGGCGCGACGGAGCCGTCCTCGCGCACGGTCGCCAGGACCTTCTCGTGAGCCTTCTTGATGTACGCCGGGCCGTCGCGTCCCTTCAGCTTGCCGAGCCCGCGCCGGTCGTACTCGAGGACCAGTTCGGTGATCTCGTCGAGCCCGAGCCCCTTGTGCGCGAAGAAGCGCACCATGTTGAAGATGGCGAGGCTGCGATCCTCGCCGCCCTGCTCCCAGAGACGTTGGACCGGCCCGCACATCTCGACCGGGCGCTCCCAGTCGTACTCGCCCTCGGGCGTGCGGTTCGCCTTGGTCGTGCCCGGCGCGGGAGCCTCGCCGAGCACCGGCAGCGACACGCGGGGCGCCGGCTGCAGCGGCAGCTCCGGCTTCGGTTCCTCGTCGAGGCGAGCCAGGAGGCGCGCGTCCTCGACTCGCTCGAAGCCCGAGAGCGCGGCGCTGACCCGGTGCGGTCGGTCGCCCTGGCCGTCGCCCTTGTGGCTGACGGTGCCGATGACCTTGATGATGCGGGCGACGTCGTGGATGGAGTCCACGTGCACAGCGTCGCTCTGGACGCGCTCGCGCACGGTGGCCTCGAAGCTCTTGAGGCCCGCCTGCAGGCGCTCGCGTCGCTCCCCCTCGAGCGGCGTGGGCGGCAGCGCGAACCAGAGCTGGGCCCCGTTGCCGCTCATCATGAGCCGGGGCCGTGCGAGCCCCTCGGCCTCGCACCACGCCGACGCCGTCTCGGCGGCGGCCATCGCCAGCCCGAGCTCGGCGTCGGTGCTGGCGGTGTCCTTCGGGCGCACGGGATCGAGGTCGATGACCGTGGCGGTGACGACCTCGACGTCCTTGCGGCCGGCGCCGCTCCTGAGCGGCCGGACGGCGTTCGGCGCCAGCTCGAAGAGGCGCCTCGGGCGAGGCTGGATGCCGACGTAGACGTTGCCCGCGGCGTTGGTGCGAACGCACTCGCGGACGAAGGCCTCCTCGTCGTCGAAGAAGCCGATGCCGACGATGCCGCCCGCGGGGCGGATGACGCGGACCTCGGAGACGCCGTGCGCGCCGTGGGCGAGCCAGCGCCAGGTGGAGCGAATGACCTCGGGGTTCGGAGCCGGGCCGCTCATGCGTGTGCGCCCCCGGCCGCCTTGCGCGCGCCGAGCTTCGAGGCCGGAACCCCGAGCACCTCGGCGTAGAGCTTGCGGCGCTCGAGATGGTGGCGACGCAGGATGGGCACCTTGCGGTCGACGAAGTCGAACAGGGCCGCGTCCTGCTTGTCGACGTGCGGCCGCATCAGCCGACCGAGGCGCTGCACCGTGCGCCCGCGCGCGCGGCCCGGGTACGCCAGGAACACGCGCGACAGGCGCGGCAGGTCGAGTCCCTCGTCCGCGAGGCTCGTGGCGACGAGCACGGACAGCCTGCCGGCGCGGGCCTCGTCGAGGAGCACCTTGCGGCGCTCGCGCTTCACCTCGCCCGTGAGCACCGCGGCCGACACGCCCGCTGCGGCGATCCCCTCGGCGAGCCGCTCGCAGTGGTCGATCCGCCCGGAGAGCACGAGGCAGATGTGGCCGGCTCGGGCCTCGCGGGTGACGGCCTCGACGATGAGCCGGTTGCGCGCCCTGTCGGACGCGACGGCGGCGAGCATCGGCGCGTAGTCCTCGGCGCCGGTGTACGGGTACGTGAAGTCGGTCTCGACGCTGCGGATCTCCGGCACGGTCAGCACGCCCGCTGCGACCAGCTCCTCGTGCGTGACGACGACGAGCGGCGCCCCGAGGAAGAGGTCGAGGAGCGCGGTCAGCCCGTCCTCGCGCTCGGGGGTCGCGGTGAGCCCGAGGCGATAGCGCGCCGGGCAGCGATCGACCACGGAGTGGAAGGTGCTGGCCGCGACGTGATGGGCCTCGTCGAGGATGAGCAGTCCGAAGCCCCGAAGGAACGTGTCGAGCTTCGCCGGCTCCCAGCGAACGAGCGCCTGGATGACGGCGACCGTGACGGGCGCGAGCTGCTCCTCGCCGTCGCCGATGAGCCCGGCCTCGACGCCGAGCTTGTCGCGCAGCTCGCCGAGCCACTGCTCCGCGAGGTCGAGCGTGTGGACGAGGATGAGCGTCGGCGTGCGCAGCCTCGCGATGGCGCCCATGCCCACGCGGGTCTTCCCGCCGCCGCACGGGATGACGACCGTCCCCTGCGTGACCTTCGCGAGCTTGTCGACCGCCGCGTCTTGGTACGCACGGAGCGGCAGCTCGCGCATCGGCTCGAGCTGCGCCTCCGGCAGCACGCGCGCGTCGTCGCAGGCGACGATGAGCCCCTCCTGCGCTCCGGCTCGGCGCAGCACGTGGATGGCCCCCCGGGGCACCCGCAGCTCGTCGCCCCGCTGCTCCACGAAGCACACCGTCTCGAGCTCGGCGCCGGGGTGAAGCCCGAGGCGCAGGCGATCGAGGTACGCCGGGTTCGGGAACGAGAGCGTGCGGCACAGGCGCTCGACCACCTTCGGCGGCACCTCGCGCGCGTCGAGGGTGAGCGCCGAATCAACTCGCGCGCGCATAGGCGGCCTCCTCGAGGAAGCGGGCGATGTTCTCGACGCGCCGGGTGGAGAGCATCCGCGGCAGGCTCTTCAGGAACTTCTTGCCGTAGCCCTTCTCGGCGATGCGCTTGTCCAGGATGACGGCCACGCCGAAGTCCGTCTTGCAGCGGATGAGGCGGCCGACGCCCTGGCGCAGCGCGATGATGGCGAGCGGGACGAGGTAGTTGTCGAAGGCGCGCGGGTCGCGCTCGCAGATGGCGTCGATGACCGGGTCGTCGGGGTGCGGGAACGGCAGCTTGTCGATGACGAGCCCGGTGAGCGCCTCGCCCGGGACGTCGATGCCGGTCCAGAAGCTCTCGGTACCGAGCAGCACCGAGCCGACGTCCTCCTTGAAGAGCCGGGTCAGCTCCGCGCGCGGCAGGTCCCCTTGGCGAAGCACGCGGTGTCGGCCACTGGCCACGCGGTCGTAGACGGCGTTGAGGTTCCGGTACGACGTGAAGAGCCCGAGGGTGCGACCGTCGCAGGCCTAGAGCACCTGCTTGAAGATGCCGGACGCGGCGTCGATGAAGTCGG
>JAEUKG010000700.1 GCA_016794325.1 Myxococcales bacterium
GCTCCCGCTCCTCGAGCGCACGCTCGGCGCGTGGGGCGCCGAGGTGCAGCGCCTCGCCCGCGGCGACGACCCGCGCGCGGTCGATCCCGACGGGGAGGCGAAGTCGATCGGCGCCGAGTCGACCTACGAGGAGGATCTCCACGACCGCGCGTCGATCGAGCGGACGCTCCTCGCGCACGCCACCCGCGTCGCCGAGCGGCTCACCGCCGAGGGCCTGGCGGGGCGCACGGTCACGGTGAAGCTCAAGTACGCGGATTTCACCTCGGTCTCGCGGCGCACGACCCTGCCCGAGCCGGTGAGCGACACCCAGTCCATCCACGAGGCCTGCCGCGCCGCGCTCGATCGATTCGAGCTCGGGCGGCAGGGAGTGCGGCTCACGGGCGTGAGCGTGTCGGGCCTGGGCGAGGCGGGCGCGGGCCAGCGCGCGCTCTTCGCCGACCCCACGAAGCAGCGCCGCGAGCGGCTCGAGCAGGCCATCCACGGCCTCCGCGGGCGCTTCGGCGGCGGCGCCGTCACCCGGGCCACGCTGCTCGAGGACGACGACGTGGTCGCGCCCCACGACGAGCGGGTCCCGACCCATCCGAGGCGCCCCTAGTCTCCGCGCGCGTCGGGCGCTGCGCCGAAAGCCCCGGTCCGAGGCCGCACGCCCTTGTTCCAGAATCGCGCTCGGTGACCTAGACTGAGCGGCCGTGGGGTCGCGACTCTCTTGGTCCTTGGCATGTGCCGCCGTCGTGACGGCCTCGGCGGCGTGTTTGCAGATCCTGGGCATCGACGAGGTCGGCTACAAGTCATCCGACGCCGGAGCCGACGGCACGCTGGTGCCGGTCGAAGCGGGGCCGGCGGACGCACCGACGTGCGGCGACGCCGAGGTCGCGTGCGGGTCGAAGTGCACCGACCTCCAGACCGACGGTCAGAACTGCGGGCGCTGCGGGCGGGAGTGCGGGGGGAGCGCTTGCACGAGCGGCGCCTGCGCGCCGGTGCTCCTCACGACCCTCGACCCGAAGAGCGAGGCCCCTCACGGGCTCGTCGTCGGCGCGGACGTCGTCTACGTCGCCACGTACCCGACGAACGGCGAGTTCAGCCGCGGGCGCGTGCTCGCGGTGAAGAAGTCGGGCGGCCAGCCAGGCGAGATCGCGAGAGACGAGGGGATGCCGAGCTACCTCGCGTTGACGTCGACGCGCCTCTACTGGACGTCCTGGATCAACGGCCAGCTCCGGAGCGCGGACCTCGCAGGCAATACGGTCACCAACGTGCGCACCCGGGGGACCGTGAGCGGCAGCCCCGCGCCCTTCGGCCTCGCGGCAGAGGGCACCGACGTCTACGTGGCGTTCTTCGCCCGTGGCTGGATCGCCAAGATGGACGGCGCTTCGAACGACGCCGACGCCGGGCCGCTCTGGCTCACGGCCGCGGGCGAGCTCAACCCTCGGATGGTCGCGACCGACGGCGCGCACGTGTACTGGTCGAACGAGAACGCGGTGCGCGGCGCGCCCGTCACGGCAGGAGGCCCAGGCGCCGACGCCGGAAGCCCGAGGGACCTCGTCCTCGGGATGTCCAAGGCCTGGGGGCTGGTCGCCCGCGGCGGATATCTGTATTATGCAGATAATGCGAGCGGTGACATCGGACGCATCAAGAACCCGACGTCGACGCACGAGGTCGAGCCGCTCGCGACCAACATCAAGGGCGTGAAGATGATCTCCGTCGACGACGTCGCGGTGTACGCGGGCTGGGGCGCGCAGGACCGGGTCGTGCGCGTCGGGCTGGACGCCTCCCACCCGGTGACCACGCTCGCGACGGGCCAGCTCGGCCCGGTCGCGATCGGCGACGACGCGAAATTCGTCTACTGGGGCAACGACGCGGACGGGACGGTCTGGAAGGTCGCCAAGCCCTAGGGCGTGCCCCGAACGCCGGCTCTCCTCTCCCGTGCCCGTGCCCGTGCCCGTGCCCGTGCCCAAGGGAGGCAACAAGATGCGCGAAGTGGCCGGCAGGGAGCGGATGCAGGCGCTCGACCACGAACGACTGGATGTCTACCACCTCGCGCTGGATTTCCTGGTCTTTGCGAACAGCGTGATCGAGGGACTTCCGCGCGGGCGTAGCCACGACCCGATGGAGCACACCGCCGACCCGATGGAAAGCACGCGCAGTGAGCACAGCAACTTCCGTTCGGACCCGATCGGGCACGGGCACGGGCACGGGCACGGGCACGGGGAGACCGAACCCGTTCAGGGACACGCCTTAGAGGGCGCGGTCAGAAGGTGCCCTCGAGGGTGAGCGAGCCGCCGGTCGGGCCAACGGAGCCACGGACCGAGGGCTTGCGATCGGCGGCCGGACTGGGCGCGAAGAGATAGAGCGCGGCGCCGCCGAGAGTGAGCACCCCGCCGGCGACGAAGGCGACGGTGGAGATCGTCGCCGGGCCGTCGATCGCGTCGCGGGCCGCCTTCACCGCGGGGCCGCACGTCTGCCGGTCGCTGCCGCAGCCGTTCGCCGGGTCGTCGATCGCGGCGCGGTAGTCCGACTTCTTGCCGAGGGCGATCACGCCGAAGACGGAGCCGCCGCCGAGGCCCGCGAGCCCCGCGCCCGCCACCGCGAGCCCGACGATGCGCTGCGTCCGCCCGCGCGTCGGATCCGGCGGCGGCCCGTCGATCACCAGCGGCGGACCCATGTCGACGATGAACGGCGGCAGCTCGGCGCCGGCGTCGCCGCGGATGCCCTCGCGGGCCCACGGCGCGCGGTTGT
>JAEUKG010000706.1 GCA_016794325.1 Myxococcales bacterium
CGCCCCGTACGTCGACACCCGACCCCAGACGCCGCCGCTGCCGCCGCGGGGGCAATACGTGCAGAAGCCCTACGAGCCGTGGCGCACGCTCGTGCCCCGGCGGTATTCGGTGCAGATTACACCTGGCAACTACGGCCAGGCGGTCGTGCTCACCACCCAGAGCATCGACATCTCCGGCCTCCACAGCCTCACCGCGTCCGCCACCGTCGAGCTCGAGAAGCCCGAGCCCCAGGTGAGCGCGTCGTACGTCTACGCCAAGCTGCCCTTCGACGTGGGCCTCTCGGCGTACCGGTCCATCGCCCCGCGCGGCATCGCGATCGGCACGAGCCGGCCCGACGCGATCCAGGAGACCACGGGCCTCAGCACGTCGGTGAGCGTGCCGTTGCCGCGCGCGTTCGAGTCGCACGTCGTGGCCGCGAGCTACTCGTTCGCGCGCGTCGCCGGGGAGCAGAAGACGCCGATCGAGGCGATCGACCACTACTCGACGCCCACGTTCCCGTTCCGGGGCTTCTTGGGATCGACGCGCATCGGGTACGCGTACTCCAACGTCGAGACGTTCTTCAACAGCGTGGGGGCGGAGCGCGGCTTCTCGCTCGCCGCCGGCGTCGACCTCACCGACAAGATGCTCGCGAGCGACTTCTCGGGGTACGCGGCCAACGGCGACCTCAGCGTCTACCTCCCGATGCCGTGGCGGGAGCACCACTCGCTCGCGCTCCACCTCGGCACCGGCATGAGCGGCGGCAACTTCCCCGGGCGCGCCTTCTACACCGGCGGGTTCGTCGACCTGCCCTTGCTCGACGTGCTCCGCAACCAGCTGATCCAAGGAGGCGTGGTGTTGCGCGGCTACCCTCCCGCCGCCATCGCCGGGCGCTACCTCACGCTCGGCAACGCCGAATACCGCTTCCCGATCGTGGTCTTCGATCGCGGCCTCTCGACGCTCCCGGTGCAGGTGAACCGCCTCACCGGCGCCATCTTCACCGACTACGGATCGGCGTTCGACGACCCGAAGAACGCGCGCTTCAAGATGGGCAGCGGCGCCGAGGCCACCATCGAGACCACGCTCGGCTACTACGTGAGCTTCCAGTTCCGGCTCGGCTACGCGCGCGGGTGGCACTCCGGCGGCACCGACAAGGTGTATTTCATCGCGGCGGTGCCCTATTGACCGGGCCGGGCGCCCCGCGAGGCTCCCCCCGACGTCGAAAATTTGGCCCGGCGCGCCGACCTCCGTAGGGTGGCCGCATGAGCCCGACCGTCCGCTACGCCGCCGCGCTCGTCCTCGCACTCGGAGTCGGGGGCTGCCTCGGTCAATCGCGCCCCGCTCGCGCTCAAGAGGCGGCGAGCGAGATGAACCTCAACATGCGCTTCGGGCGCGTCGAGCTCGCGACCGAGAAGGTCGCCGAGTCGAACCGCGAGAAGTTCCTCGCGTCGCGCAAGCAGTGGGGTCAAGACGTCCGCATCGCGGACACCGAGCTCGCGGGCCTCAAGATCGTCGGTGAGACCGGCGCCGAGGTGATCGTGAAGGTGTCGTGGTACCGCGTCGACGTCGGTGACCTCCACCAGACGACGCTCAAGCAGACCTGGAAGGACTTCAAGGGCGAGTGGAAGCTCGTGAACGAGGAGCGCAGCGACGGCGACTCGGGGCTCCTGGGCGAGGCGCCCACCAAGGGCGACGCCTCGGCGAAGGCCGCTCCGCCCAAGCCGCGCAACGCGCAGTTCCCGACCATCCGCCTGGGCCAGCCCGCGGCAGACGACAACGAAGAGGCGCCGTCCAAAGGCGTGACCGGCGGAAACGCGCCGGCGACTCAGCCCTGAGGCGGGCGACCGTTCAGACGCTGCGCTCGGACTTCGGCGGGCTCGACTTCTTCGGGGCGGCCTTCTTCGGCGCGCCCGCCTTCTTCGAGTCGAGGCGGCGCCTCTTGAGGCGAGCCTTGAGCTTCGCCTGCGACTGGCGGCGGCGCATCTTCATCGACTTGCGGCGGTCGAACTTACCCATGCGGAGGCGAATAGGCCAACCGGGCCGTGGTCGTCAACCGGATCGGTGGAGAAAAACGCGGCGCTGGACGACTGCGCAGGTCGCGGCGCGTGCTCGTCGCGGCGCGCCGCGGGCACGCCGGTGACACACCCACCGCCCAGTCGGCGGCGACCCGTCAGCCCGTGTTTTCGGCGACGGCGTCTTCGCGGCTTCGGACCTCGAGGCGATAACGGCTGTTGATCGTCTCGATGTAGAACACCTCGCGCCCTGCCATGCGGAGCACGCGCTTCACCGGGGTCGTCACGTATTCGTGCATCCCGTCAGGGAACTCGATCACGACGACGGAGCCTTTGCGCGGCGCGCGGACGAGCCGTCCCGCGACGGCGCGGGAGCCTTTGCCCAGCTTGCGCAGAACGACGTCCACGTTCTCAATCTAGCATCCCCCCGAGGTCGGTCTAGTACGGCGACCCATGGAGGTCGATTTCAGTACGCACCTTTGCCTACATGATGCTGCCGACGGCGGCTTTTCCAGCGCCTCTCGCGGCCTTGGGAAGCGCCCGGTCTCGCCGCTCCAAGCCCGTGGCCAGGCGGCGGTGGAGGCTGCTCTCCACGAGGAGCTTGGGAGGAGCGAAGAGCGTTCTTGTCATTTCAATGAGTTAGGCGGGCCGGTCGGGATTTTCCTCCGCCGGCGCTTCAGGTAAAGGCCCGGCCATGTCGATGGGCCAACACGGGGAGCATCTGTCGCTCTTGGGTATGCGGGCGGCGAGCTCGGCGGACCGCCGGGGTTGCATCGAGGTCGTCTGCGGGTCGATGTTCAGCGGCAAGACCGAGGAGCTCCTCCGGCGGATGAAGCGGGCGCGGCTCGCGAAGCTCCGCACCGTGCTCTTCAAGCCGCGCGTCGACAACCGCTACGACGAGGTGAAGGTCGTGAGCCACGAGGGCCTGAACGCCGACGCGATCCCGGTGTCGGGCGCCGAGGAGCTCCGGTCGCTCGTCCGCGCCGAAGAGGTGGCGGTGGTGGGGATCGACGAGGTGCAGTTCTTCGACCCGAGCATCGTCGACGTGGCCGAGGCGCTCGCCAACGCCGGAGTCCGCGTGATCTGCGCCGGGCTCGACCAGGACTACCGCGGCGCTCCGTTCGGACCGATGCCCTCGCTCATGAGCATCGCCGAATACGTCACCAAGCTGCACGCGGTGTGCGCCCAGTGCGGCGCACCGGCGTGCCGCTCGCAGCGCGTGGTGGCGAGCGAAGGCCAGCTCTTCGTCGGCGGGGCCGCGGCCTACGAGGCGCGCTGCCGCAAGTGCTTCGTGCCCGGCGTCGTCGAGAGCTGACGAGGCCGGGCCGAGCGGGGATCGGGCCTCAGCGGCCGCCGAAGCCGCCCGGAGGCGGCGGGCCGTAGCCGGTCGGGGGCGTGAAGCCGGGCGAGCCGCCGTAGCCGCCGTAGCCGCCGCCGCCGTAGGTCGGAGCGGGGGGCATCGCGTCGCCGCGGCCGCTGATGCGCAGGTAGACGATCGTGAACGCGAGCGAGAAGACCGGGATCGCGACGAGCACGCCGACGCAGCAGGCGAGGTAGCCCGCGATCATCAGCGCGCCGCCGACGAGGAAGAACAAGAACAGCTTGCCCTTCTGGCCGCTGGTGTCGCGCCAGCTCGCCTTGATCGCGTCGATCGGCGACAGGCCCTGATCGACGATGTAGAACTGCGTGAGGCACAGGCCGAGCCCGACGATGATGCCGGGGACGATGAGCGCGATGTAGCCGGCGACCACCGCGAGGCCGACGAGGAGCGAGCCTCCGAGGAGCGGCAGGAAGCGCGAGCCGCCTTGGAACATCTCGCCGAACTGGGGCGTGCCGCCGCGGGCGGCGCCGACCCAGATGCGGATGTAGCCGACCTGGAAGAACTGGCCGATCAGCACGCCGATGAGCGTGCCGACGCCGGTGAGGCTGATCGCCGCCGGATCGTCGGGCGCGAGCTGGGCGCTCTGCTTGATGAAGTTCACGACGACGCCGGGCAGCTGCCCGACGAACGACCCGAGGAAGATGGTGAAGACGAGCGTGACCCAGTTGGGCTTGAAGAGCTCCCACGCGCGGCTGTAGACCTCGCCGATCTCCCAATATTGGGTCGCGCCAGGGGGGCCGGCGGGGGCTCCGCCGTGCGGGGGCATGGGGGGAGGCGGCTGGGGTGCGGCGTAGGGGTTGTAGTTCGCCATGGGGGTGGGTCTCGCTCCGTCGGAGGCAGGGGCGACGCCGCCCCCGCCGCAGCATGTGTAGCGCACGCGCGGCCGATGCTAAAGTCCTCTGCGTGCGCGCGAGGTTCGCACCGTCACCGACCGGCGATTTGCACCTCGGGGGAGCGTGGACCGCGCTCGCGGCCTGGGTGCTCGCGCGCCGGCGCGGGGGCGCGACCGTCCTCCGGGTCGAAGACCTCGACACCCCGCGGGTGCGCGCCGGATCGGCGGCGCGCATCGAAGAGGACCTCGCCCGCCTGGGCCTCGACTGGGACGAGGGGCCGGCGCCGGGCGGGTCGTATGCACCTTACACGCAATCGGAGCGGGGGCCGCTGTACGAGGCGGCCCTCGCGGAGCTCGATCGGCGCGGGCTCGTGTACCCCTGCGACTGCTCTCGCAAGGAGATCGCGGCGCGCGCGGCGACCGAGGCGAGCGCCCCCCACGGCGCCGAGCTCCGCTATCCGGGTACGTGTCGCGACAAGTCGCCAGGGCGGAGCATGAGGCGAGACCCGGCGCTGCGCCTGCGGGTGCCGGAGGAGTCCGCGGTCCGCTTCGTCGACGCGGTGCAGGGGGCGGTGGAGGAGCGGGTCGCCGACGCGGCCGGCGACTTCGTCCTGCGGCGCGCCGACGGGATGTTCGCCTACCAGCTCGCGGTGTCGATCGATGACTGGGCGATGGGGATCACCGACGTCGTGCGCGGCGCCGACCTCCTCCCCTCCACCGCCCGCCAGCTCCTCCTCGTTCGGCTCACCGGAGCCACGTTCGCGCCGCGCTACTGGCACGTCCCGCTCGTCCTCGCGTCGTCCGGGGACCGGCTCGCCAAGCGGGCGGCGCTGGGCACGGTGCGCGCCCTCTTCGAGCGGGGCGTGGCGGGCGAGGAGATCGTGGGCGCGCTCGCCCACGGGCTCGGGCTGGCCTCGGACGCGCGGCCGCGCTCGCCCCGCGAGCTCGTGGACGGCCCCGCGGAGCCGGCGCTCCGGCGCGACCCGTGGACCGCACCGAGCTTCGATCCAGCCGTCAGTTGAGGGTGGCCGTGGCGCGCTCCGCCATCTCGGCGATCCCCTCGCGCGTCACGACGAAGCGGATGGTCCCCTTGCCGCGCTCCGTCTCCACCTGGGCCTCGAACGCGGGGCCCACGAAGGTGCCGAGGGCCACGTCGCGCTTCAGGTTCCGCATCTCACCCGTGAGGATGAGATCCACGTCGCCGCCGAGCGCCATCACCTCGCGATCGAATCGGTACAGCTCGTAGGCCGCGCGGAGCAGGCGATAGGCGAGCGCCGGCGTGAGCGGGAACGAGCTGAAGAGCACCGACAGGAGGCGCCAGTAGGGGGTGGAGGGCTCGGAGGTCGCCACGATGGAGGCCCCAGCATACCCCGCCTCGGCCACGGGGGCGCTCCGGACGCCGGACGCCGGACCGAGGCCACCCGACCGCACGCCCTTGCAGAAGCGAAACGACCGCCACCTCGGCCGAGGGCGGCGGAGCCGATGGAGCGCTGGTGGAGGGAGCGGGGACGCGCCTTCGCGCGCAACGGATGCGCTCTTGCGAGCCGAGACTGCGCGACATTTTGCCGAGCGTGCAAAGGGTGCGCTCGAGGGGTGTTGGTACGTCGGGTGCACGTCACGCGCGCTGCGGTGCGCCTTGATCCACCGCAAGGGGGGCGCAGTCCGGGATTGCCGAGGGGGGTGCAGCGTCGTGAGACTAGACCGTATTCCGAGGTGCACACTCCATGGCGAACCCCAGCGAGCGCGAAGCCGCACCGCCCGACCCCCCGACCCGCACGTCGAAGACGATCCGCCCCGAGCCCCAGAATCGCGGCTCGCACGTGCATCGCCTCGAAGGTCGAGGCTCCGACCCGAGGCCCCCCGGCAGCGACCAGGTGATCGCGCTCGTCCGTGATCGTCGCTACGAAGAGGCGCTCCAGCTCCTGCGCGCGATGGACGCGATGCGCCCGCACGACCGATCGATCCACGCGAGCATCCGCGGCATCTCGGAGAAGCTCGCCGACGTCTACGCG
>JAEUKG010000746.1 GCA_016794325.1 Myxococcales bacterium
CCGTTCACGCCCGCGACCGGCGCCCGGGTGCTGGTGCGCGACCCCGCGCGCCTCGCCGAGATGGTCGCCGTCTTCGCTCAGGCGACGATCGCGATCGGCGAGCGGGCCCGCCTCGGCAGCGCCCACGTGCTCTTCTGCGACGAGCGGGAGAGCGCCGCCTGGACCGACGCCGGCTTCTTGCGGCGGCTCGGCGTCCAATACCACTGGCAGAACCGCGGCTACCGCACGTTCGAGGACTTCTTGAAGGACCTGCCTTCGAAGAAGCGCACGCAGATCCGCCGGGAGCGCGCCCAGCCCGCCCGCGACGGCGTGACCATCCGCACCCTCGCGCCCGAAGAGCTCACCCCCGAGCTCGCGCGGACGATGCACCGCATCTACCTCACCACCGTCGACAAGTTCACCTGGGGCCGGCGCTACCTGAACGCGCGCTTCTTCGAGCTCGTCGCCGAGCGCTTCCGGCACCGCCTCGCGTGGGTCGTCGCCGAGCGCGGGGGTGAGGTCGTCGCCGGGGCCTTCAACGTCGAGAAGGGCGACCACCTCTACGGCCGCTACTGGGGGGCGTTCGTGGAGCTGCCGATGCTCCACTTCAACGTCTGCTACTACCACGGCGTCGAGCACGCCATCGGCAAGGGCCTGCGCGTGTTCGAGCCCGGCGCCGGCGGCGAGCACAAGCGCGCACGCGGGTTTCGCCCCACCGTCACCTACTCCGCGCACCACGTCGCGCACCCGCGGCTGGCCGACGCGATCGGCGACTTCGTCCGCCACGAGGCGGAGCGGATCGAGGCGTACGTGGCCTCGGGCGGCGACGACTGAAGCGCGCGCGGGGACGCGGGCCCAACGAACGGGGACGTGGGCGCGGACGCGGCTCCCGGCGCGACCGAGCGCCGGGGTTGGCTCGTCAGCGCGGGCGCCGGTTGTCGGTCGCTCCGGACAGGGCCGGCACCATCGCCCGCGCGGCGTTCTCGTCGGGGAGCGCTGGGGCGAGCATCGCCGCGTCGACGGCGCGGAGCTCGCCCTCGCCGAAGCCCGAGAACGCGATCGTGCGGTGGGGGCGCACGAGCGACAGCTCGTAGAGCTCGTCGTACGCGCGCGCGATCCGGGGCTGCTTGCGGAGCTCGGCGAGGGCGCGCCCCACGCCCAGCGGGTACTGCGCCTTCGCCTCCGCGACCAGGCGCGCGACGCGCACGCTCGTGTCCGCCTCGAGCTTGGCCACCGCGAGGCGGCCCTGCTCCGCGATGTCCTGCCGGGCGCGCTCGAGGCGCGCCGCGATGCTCTCGAAGATGCGCCGGGACACCGCCGGCAGGAGGCTCACCTTGCGGATGAACACGAGCTCGACCTTGAGGCCCCACCGGGCGGTCTCGCTGCTCACGTCGCGCTGGAGGATGCGACCGAGCTCCGAGCGATCGCAGAGGATCTGCCGGAAGGAGCGGTTCCCGAGCACCGACGTCGCCGCGTGGGCCACGAGGTTCTGGAGCGACTGGTCCCAATCGGCGACCTCGTACATCGCCTTCACCGGATCGTCGATCCGGAACTCGATCCAGAGGTCGACCATCACCGTCGTGCCCTCCGAGTCGTTCACGTGGAGGTCCGTGAGGTGCCGGAAGTCGAGCTTCTGCGAGACCGGCGACACCCTGACGTACGGCATCACGCGGGACGGGACGAAGTGGAGCCCGGGCTTGTCGAGCTTGGCGACGAGCTTGCCGAAGCTCGTGACGAGCACCGTCTCCTCGTCCTCCACCTCCACCGTCATCGCGTGGAAGAGCTTCCGCGCGACGAGCGCGAGGACGAGGGCGACGACGACGCCGCCGGCGAACAGCGCCCACGGCGACTGGGTGAGGCCAGCGGCCAAGATCGTCGGGGTCATCGGCTGGCCTCCTCACGGACGAAGCGGGCGCGCGACTCGGAGTAGACCTCTTTGCGGCGTCGATCGATGTAGGCGTCGAGGACGGATGCGCGGTCGAGCTCGGCGAGGTGGCCGCCCAAGAGGAGGATCTCCGTCTCGGCGGCGCGCGCCCGCGCCTTCGCGATCTCGACGCCGGCCTCGGAGGCGAGCACGCGCTGCTGGCACTCGCCCTCGGCGCGGAAGAACGCGGCCTCGGCCTCGGCCTTGGCGTGGATGACCGCGTTCAGCGCGTCGGCGAGCTCGTCGGGGGGCAGGATGTCCTTCAGGTCGACCGCAGCGAAGCGGACGCCGTAGCGGTTGCCGACCTCGTTCTGGCAGAACTCGGCGATGCGCCCGTTCAGGAGGTTGCGCTCGCGGCGGATGAGCGCGTAGGAGCCCCCCTGCTCGTCGAACACCGCCCGCTGGGAGTCGACGTGCGCGGGGGTCGCCGGCGCGCGGAAGTTCGCGATCTCGTTGCGCAAGAGGCAGGTGAAGAGCTCGGTGATGTGCTCGAGCGGCTTGTTCAGGCCGAACATGAAGCGGTAGAGATCGCGCTCCACCGGCACGTAGCGGAGGATCGAGTCGAAGCGCAGGATGGTGCCGTCGTCGGCCATCGCGGTGCGCCCGCCCTCCTCCCCCGACAGGTCGAGGTTCTGCTCCTTGGTCGACACCGTCACCGCCTTCTGCCACGGCCACTTGAACGACAGGCCAGCGCGGTAGATGCGGAGCTTCTTCGGATCGCCGGGCTCGTGCTCGGCGCGCCCGAACGTGGTGAGGACCGCGACGTGGCCCTCCTCCACCCGGAACGAACAGCGGCGCAGATAGAACGCCAGCACGATCAGGGCGCCGGCGAGAATCCCGTACTCGAACATCAGAAGCGCTCCTTGTAGCTCGTGGTGGTCCAGCTCTCGGACCATACTGGGGGCCCCTCGACCGCGCGGCCGTCGGCGGGCGCGATCGTGAGCGCCGGGGCTTTGGCGGCGTGGTAGGCGCGGGCGAGCCCGCGGTTGACCTCCACGACGTCTTCGTTGAACTCCTTGTGGACGTCGGTCACCACCGGGAGCGCGTCGACCGCGTCCTGGGTGTCGACGATGCGCCCGTGAGGGACCAGCCTCCCGTCGGGGATCTCCACGCCGACGACGACCGCCCCGATGCCGATGAAGCAGTGCGACCCCACGACCGAGTCGTGCACCACCGCCTTGAACCCGATGAAGGTGTCGTCGCCGACGTAGCACGGGCCGTGCACGAGCGCGTCGTGGGCGATCGAGACGCGGTTGCCGACGTACACCGCCCACTCCTCTCCGGCGACGAGGACCTTGCGCTCCTTGAGCGCGTGGATGACGACTCCGTCCTGGACGTTGGAGTTCGAGCCGATGAAGAAGGGCGCGCCCTCGTCGGCGCGCACCGAGCTCCCCGCGGCGATGTGGACGTGCTCGCCGAGCACCACCTTGCCGATCAGCGCCGCCTGCGGGTGGACGAACGAGCTCCCCGCCTGCTCGCCGCGATCGTGGATCTTGCGCAGCCACTGGATGTACTCCGGCCCCTCCTCGAAGTGAGCCGGGCGCCGAGCCTCGGCGCGCTCGCGGCCGAGCACCGCCCGGACGCCCTTGCGCTTGTTCTCTTCGAGCTGGCGACGCTCGGCGTCGCCGTGGCGGTTGAGGAAGCGATGGACGCCGTAGACCGCGAGGCCGGCGACGAGGCCGGAGATGAGGTGGCCGCTGACGGTGCCCGCCATCGTGAGCACGAACGCCACCGCCTCGAGCCGGTTCGACTTCGCGAGGTGGACGAGCTCTCGGAGCTCGATGAGCCGGAGGCCGACCACGCACAGGAGGCCCGCCAGCGCCGACAGCGGGACCTGCTTGATGATCGGCGCGAGCAGGAGGACGCAGAGGGTGAGGATGACGCCGTGCGAGATCGCCGCGATGCGCGTCCTGCCGCCGCTCTGGACGTTGACGCTCGAGCGCACGACGACGCCCGACACCACCATGCCGCTCATGAAGCCCACCGCGGTGTTGGCGAGGCCCTGCCCGAGGAGCTCGAGGTCGGGGTTGTGCGGCTTGTTCGTGGGCGTCATGCGGTCGACCGCGCGGGCCGAAAGCAGCGACTCCACCGCCGCGAGGAGGCCGAGCGGCACCGCCTTGATGAGGAGGTCGAGCCACGCCTCGTCGGGCACGACCGGCAGCGACGGCGTCGGGAGCTTCGACGGCACGTCTCCGACCCGCTCGATATCCCATTTGAGATAGACCGACACGAACGTGATGGCGGCGATCCCGAGGATCGCGGCCGGCACGCGCGGGTAGCGGCGGAGCGAGGTGACGGTGAGCGCCACGGAGAGCCCGCAGAGGGCCGAGAGCCACGAAACCTGGTGCAGCCAGGCCGGCCGGTGCATCATCTGCGCGAGCTCGTAGACTTTGTAGTCGAAGCCGAGGACCTCGGGGATCTGCGAGTCGAGGAGCTTCAGGCCGACGCCGGTGGTGAAGCCGGCGAGGACGGACTCCGGCACGTAGCCGACGATCTTGCCGGCGCGGAGGCCGCCGAGCACGAGCTGGATGAGACCGACGACGAGCGCCGCCGCGGCGACGCCGGCCGGGCCGAACTGCTGCGCGATCGCGAGGACCATGACCGAGAGCGCGGCCGCCGGGCCCGTCACCTGGAGCTTCGAGCCGCCGAAGGCGCCGGCGATGACGCCGCCGAGCGCGCCCGCGACGAGGCCCGCGCTCGGGGGCAGGCCGCTCGCGACGGCGAGGGCGAGGTTCAGCGGGAGCGCGACGGCGGCGACGGTGAGCCCGGCCTGGAGATCGGGGACGAGCGTGCCGCCCTTCACCACCTCCCGCCACGACTCCAGCCAGTCGGTGCCGATCGCCTTGTACGGGTTCGCCGCGCCAGCCTCGACGCCTTGCTTCTTGGTCTTCATTCGCGCTCCGACGCCGGCGGGCCGACGGACCGAGCCGACCTCACGTGGTCGAGAGGAGCCTCCGCGGCGCCGGTTTTTCGCCTGAAGAGCTCACCCGCCGGACCGCGCAAACGAGGCGCGGGCCCACGTGAAGGAGCCGTAAGCTAACCTCAGCGTAAGGTGCGGTCAATGGCCCGTTTTGTCGTGCCTTTTCGGCAGCTTGCGTGCGCTCGTCAGCCGCGGAAGCCGTCCTTCGCCTTGCGGATCGCGCCGAGCGCCTCGTCGGACGGGGCGCTCGTCCCGACGCCGACGGAGCGGCGCACCGCCGCGGCGTCGACCCGGAGGAACGGGTTCGTGCGCTTCTCGTCGCCGATCCGGGAAGGCACCGTCGGCTCCCCCGCCGCGCGGAGCGCGCGCGCGCGGGCGGCGGCCTCCTCGAGCGCCGGATTCTCGGGCTCCACGTGCTTGGCGAAGCGGAGGTTCGACTCGGTGTACTCGTGCCCGCAGTACACCCGCGTGGCGTCGGGGAGCGCGGCGAGCTTGGCGAGCGAGGCGTGCATCATCGCGGGAGT
>JAEUKG010000807.1 GCA_016794325.1 Myxococcales bacterium
AGCGCCGCCGACGCGCAGCGCCTCCTCGGCAAGGCGTGCGCGCTCGGCGTCCCCTCCGCCTGCGCCACCGCGGGCGAGCGGCTGGCCGCCTCGGGCGCGCTCGACGCCGCCGACCAATCCTTCGACGCCGCGTGCAAGTCCACCGGCCCCGGCGCGGCGCGCGCCTGCCTCGGGTGGGGAAACGTGTACTTTGCAGAGACCCCGCACAAGGACCTCGGCAAGGCCCTGCAGGCCTACGCCCGGGCGTGCGCGGTGGGCTCGGGCGGCGGCTGCCACGCGGCGGGGGCGATGCACGCGGCCGGGCTCGGCACCAAGAAGGACCTCGCCGCCGCGGTCGAGCTCTACGAGAAGGGCTGCGCGTCCGACAAGGGGCCCAAAGACGCGTGCGTCGCGCTCGGCGAGCTCTACGAGACGGGCCGCCAGGTGAAGAAGGACGTCGCGAAGGCCGCCGAGCTCTACGAGAAGGGGTGCGAGCGCGGCGGCTGCCTGCGCCTCGGGCGCTTGCACGAGGCGGGCGCGCTCGGCGACAAGAAGAAGGACCCCGACTCGGCCCTGCGCGCCTACCGCCGCGAGTGCGACGCCATCCCCGGCTGGGAGGCGTGCCAGGCCCAGGGGCGCCTCCTCGAGGCGCGCGAGGCGAACCAAGCGCGCGCCTTCTACGCCGCCCGCTGCACGTCGGCGGTCGCCATCACCTGGGCGTGCGAGGGCTTGAAGCGCACCACCGGGGCGACCGCGCTCACCGCCGACATCAAGCCCGCGCCGCCGCCGGCGCCGAGCTGCGTCACCCCCCTCGCGTGCCCGCCTCCCGCCGCTCCGGCGGCGCCGAAGCCCGCCCCCAAGCCCGCCCCGAAGAAGTGACCGCGGGAGCCGGCGAGCCGAGCGCCAGTCACGCCCGGGGGAGCTTGCCGGTCTCGCGGAACCAGGCGATGGCGTCGCGGATCGAGTCGTCGACGGGCCGGTTCTCGTAGCCGAGCTCGCGCCGCGCCCTCTCGCTCGAGAAGACGAAGCGGTCGCTGAAGCCGTAGCGGACCGTCGTCGAGGTGACGACCGGCATCGAGCCGAGCGCGGCGCGGAGGTCCCCCACGAGGCCGAGCCCCATGGCGGCGAAGAACGGGATTCGCCGCCGGGGAGCGGGCACTCCCGCGATGCGCGCCACGCGACCCATCAGGTCGTCGTAGCGGAGGTTCTCGCCCGCGAGGATGTAGCGCTCTCCACGCGCGCCCTTCTCGAAGGCCGCGATCATCCCTGCGGCGACGTCGCGCGCGTCGCAGAACGAGTTCTTCCCGGGGACGAGGCCCGGCACCTTCCCCTTCACGAGGTCCACGATCAGGCTGCCCGAGCTCGGCTTCTCGTCGAGCGGGCCGAACATGTAGCCCGGGTTGACGATGACGGCGTCGAGCCCCTCGTCGGCGGCCGCCTTCACCACCCGCTCGGCGTCGCGCTTCGTGATCGAGTAGCCGTCGGCGAGGCCGAACTCGTCGAAGTTCCAGGTCGCGTCTTCGGTCGACGGCCGGCCGTCGCGCGAGACCCCGACCGCGGCGGTCGTCGACACGTGGACGAGGCGCCCGCACTTCGCCGCCCGGACCGCGGCCACGACGTTGCGTGTACCTTGCACGTTCGCGGCCACGATCTCCGGCGTCGCCGTCTTCAGGATCGACACGAGCGCCGCGCAGTGGAACACGACGTCCGCCCCCGCGAACGCCTCGGCGAGGGCGCGCTCGTCGTCGAGCTCGCCCGGCACCCACTCGATGTCGTAGGGCGCGAGGTGCACCACCTTCGTCGACGGGCGCTTGGTCGCTCGAACGCGGAGGCCGCGCTCGAGGAGCAGCGCCGCCAGGTTGCCGCCGAGGAGGCCGCTCGCCCCCGTGATCACCGCAAGCGGTCTCATGGGCCGAACTCTACCCCGGATCGGGGCGCCGGGCGCCGGCGGCGAGGCGCGCCCCGAAAGGAAACGGTCAGGGGCCGGGGCGAGCCCAGACCACCTGACCGCTCCGTCGGACCCGAGCCGGGCGTCAGTTCGTCGCGGGGGCGGCGACGTCCTCGGCCGGCTTCGGCTTCGGCATCTCCTCGAGCGCCGCCTCGAGGACCTGATCCATCTTGGTCACCGAGACGAACTCGAGGTCGTTCTTCACCTCTTGCGGCACCTCTTCGAGGTCGGCCACGTTGCGCTCCGGGAGCACGATGCGCTTGATGCCCGCGCGGTGCGCCGCGAGGACCTTCTCCTTGAGGCCGCCGATGGGGAGCACGCGACCGCGGAGGGAGATCTCGCCCGTCATGGCGACGTCGTGACGCACGCGGATGTTCGTGAGGAGCGACACGAGCGCGGTGAACATCGTGACGCCCGCGCTCGGGCCGTCCTTCGGCATCGCGCCGGCGGGGATGTGGATGTGGATGTCGCTCTTCTCGAGGAAATCCTTGGCGATTCCGAAGCGCTCGGAGTTCGACCGCACGTAAGACAGCGCGGCGTGCGCGCTCTCCTTCATGACGTCGCCGAGCTGGCCGGTGAGCTGGAGCTTGCCCGATCCGTACATGCGAGTCGCCTCGATGAACAGGATCTCACCGCCCACGCTCGTCCACGCGAGGCCGGTGCAGACGCCGGTCTCGCTGGTCCGCTCCGCGACCTCGCTCGTGTACTTCTGCGGGCCGAGGAACTCGCGGATGCCGTCTTCGTCGTCGATCTTGCGCGGGGTGAGGTCGCCCTCGGCGATCTTCACCGCGACGCCGCGGATGACGCTCGCCACCTGTCGCTCGAGGGTGCGGACGCCGGCCTCGCGCGTGTAGTGGTCGATGACGATGTCGCAGGCCTTGTCGGTGATGTCGAGCTGCTCCTTGGTGATGCCGTGCTCCTCGATCTGCTTGGGGATGAGGTGGCGACGGGCGATCGCGAGCTTCTCGCGGCGGGTGTAGCCGGGGATCTCGAGGATCTCCATGCGGTCGCGCAACGGCGCGGGGATCGGATCGGCGACGTTGGCCGTCGCGATGAACATCACGTTCGACAGATCGTAGGGGATCTCGAGGTAGTGATCGGCGAACGTGTGGTTCTGCTCGGGGTCGAGGACCTCGAGGAGGGCCGCCGCGGGGTCGCCGCGGAAGTCGTGGCCGATCTTGTCGACCTCGTCGAGCATGAAGACCGGGTTGATGGTGCCCGTCTTCTTCATGCCCTGGATGACCTGGCCCGGCAGCGCGCCGACGTAGGTGCGCCGGTGGCCGCGGATGGCGGCCTCGTCGTGCACGCCGCCGAGCGAGATGCGGTGGAACTTGCGGCCCAGGGCGCGGGCGATGCTGCGGCCGAGCGACGTCTTGCCGACGCCGGGCGGACCGAGCAGGCACAGGATCGGGCCCTTCTTGTCCTTCTTGAGCTTGCGCACCGCGAGGTACTCGAGGATGCGCTTCTTCACCTTCTCGAGGCCGTAGTGATCGTCGTCGAGCACCTTGCGGACGGCGGCGATCTCCAGGTTGTCCGTGGTCTGGTTGTGCCACGGCAGGTCGAGGATCCAGTCGAGATAGGTGCGGACCACCGTGTATTCGGCGGAGCCGACCTGCATGTTGCGCAGGCGCTTGAGCTGCTTCTTCGCGACCTGCTCGGCCTCCTGGGGGAGGCTCGCCTTGGCGATGCGCTCCTCGAGCCCGTCGAGGTCGCCCTGGTCGCCGTCGTCCTCGCCGAGCTCCTCCTTGATCGCCTTGAGCTGCTGGCGAAGGACGTATTCGCGATGGTTCTTGCCCATCTCCTCTTTGATCTGGGAGTTGATGCGCTCGCGCATCTTCAAAATCTCGAGTTGGCGCGTGAGGAGGCGAAGGACGTGGCGAATGCGCTCCTTGACGTCGATCGTCTCGAGGAGCTGAGCCTTCTCGTCGACCGGTGCGTCGAGATTGCCTGCAACGAGGTCCGCGAGCGGGCCCGGCGCTTGGATCGAGTCGATGAGGGAGCTCGCTTCGCGCGGCAGCTCCGGCATGAGCTGGATGACCTGCTTCGCGATGTCGCGCAGGCTCATGCTGAGAGCCTCGACCTCGTCGTCGTCTTGGCCCCCCTCTTCGAGCTTCGTGATTTTCGCCTTCACGTACGGTCCGGTCTGCGTCACCTCTTCGAGGCGGATGCGGCCGAGCCCTTGGAGAATGAGCGAGTAATTGCCGGAGCTGTGTTTCAGCG
>JAEUKG010000896.1 GCA_016794325.1 Myxococcales bacterium
GGTCGCGGTCGACGCCAAGTGGGAGGACTCGAACAACCGCGGGCGCCTCGCCGACTACGCGATCTGCTCGGAGCCCAACTCCAAGCGCGCGCTCTTCTCCGACGTCACGCTCGTCGACATCGTCAACGACCCCGACAGCAAGGGCATCAGCGGCGAGTGGATCGGCTTCGTGAAGGTCAGCGCCGCGGGCGCGAAGGTCCTCCGCGAGATGATCAACACGCTCGACGAGCGCGCGCTCGCGACCCTCAAGATGCCGGATCTGCTCCGCCAGGTGACGAAGGCCGGCCACAAGGTCCACGTCGTCTACTCGACCGGCGACTGGCTCGACGTCGACAGCGTGGCCGACGTGATCAAGGGGAGCGCGTTCCGATGATCGGCCCCAAGAGCTTCGTCGAGGCGGCCAAGCAGGCCGGGTTCAAGCTCTACACCGGCGTGCCCTGCTCGTACCTCAAGCCGTTCATCAACTACGTCATCGACTCGGACGACCTCGCCTACGTGGGCGCGGCCAACGAGGGCGACGCGGTGGCGATCGCGAGCGGCGCGGAGATCGCGGGCAAGCACGCGGTCGTGATGTTCCAGAACTCCGGCTTCGGCAACGCGGTGAACCCCATCACGTCGCTGAACGCGATCTTCAAGATCCCGGTCCTCGTCATCGCCACCCTGCGCGGCGAGCCCGGCGGGCCCCACGACGAGCCGCAGCACGAGCTCATGGGCGAGATCACCACGGGGCTCTTCGACCTCATGAAGGTGCCGTGGGAGTATTTCCCGACCGAGGAGGGCCAGATCGCCGGCTGCCTCGAGCGCGCGCTCGCCCACATGACGCGCGAGAAGACGCCGTACGGCCTGGTGATGAAGAAGGACAGCGTCAGCGAGCACAAGCTCCAGCGCAAGGCCGCGGCGCGCGAGGTCCCGGCGCCGCTGCCCGGCACCTACGCTTGGCCCAAGGACCTCCCGAGCCGGAACGAGGTCCTCCGCGCCGTGCAGGCGTCGGCCCGTCCGACCGACGCGATCGTCGCGACGACCGGCTTCACCGGCCGCGAGCTCTACGCGTGCGACGACCGCGCGAGCCAGCTCTACATGGTCGGCTCGATGGGGTGCGCGAGCACCTTCGGCCTCGGCGTCGCCTGGGCCAAGCCCGATCGGCGCGTCATCGTGCTCGACGGCGACGGCGCGGCGCTCATGCGGCTCGGCGCGCTCGCGACGCTCGGCTACGAGCGGCCGACGAACCTCGTCCACGTGCTCCTCGACAACGAGGTGCACGAGTCCACCGGCGCGCAGTCGACGGTCAGCCACTCGGTCGACCTCGCCCAGGTGGCGCGCGCGTGCGGCTACCCGCGCGTCGTCCGCGCCGGCAGCCCGGCCGATCTCGAGGCGATCCTGCGCGCCGACACGAACGAGCTCACGTTCGTGCACGCCAAGATCAAGAAGGGCGTGCCCGCCGATCTGCCGCGCCCCAAGGTGACCCCGGTCGAGGTCGCGAACCGCTTCCGCAAGTTCCTGGAGGCCGCGCGATGAAGGGGACCACCAAGCTCCTGAACCCCGGGCCGGTCACCCTGACCGATCGCGTCCGCAAGGCGTTCGACGCCGAGGACGTCTGCCACCGGGAGCAGGAGTTCGCCGACCTCGTGAAGCGGGTGATGGGCAAGCTCGCTCGCGTTTATCCCGAGTCGGATAGCGCGTACGTGCCCGTGCTCCTCACCGGGTCGGGCACCGCCGCCGTCGAGGCCATGCTCGGCTCGCTCACCCCGCGGGACGGCAAGACCCTCGTGGTGTCGAACGGCGTCTACGGCGAGCGCGCGGCCGCGATCCTCGAGGCCCAGGGCAAGGCCTTCACGATGCTGAAGAGCGCGTCCTGGCTCGACGGGATCGACCTCGCGGGGGCCGAGGCCGCGCTCGCGGCCGGCGGCTACACCCACGTCTTCACCGTGCACCACGAGACGACGACGGGCCGCCTCAACGAGGTCGGCAAGCTCGGCGCGCTCTGCAAGAAGCACGGCGTGCCGATGCTCCTCGACGCGGTGTCGAGCTTCGCGGGCGAGGACCTGCGCTTCGCCGACTGGAACCTCGAGGCGTGCGCCGCGACGGCCAACAAGTGCCTCCACGGCGTGCCCGGCGTCGCGTTCGCCCTCGTGAAGAAGGACGTCTTCTCGTCCCGGAAGAGCGCGGCCACCAGCGTCTACCTCGACCTCTTCAAGTACGAGAAGGAGCAGCGCACGGGGTTCTCTCCGTTCACCCAGGCGACCCACGTGATGGTCGCCCTCGACGAGGCGCTCTCCGAGCTCGCCGACATGGGGGGCGTCCCGGCCCGGGTGGAGCGCTACCGCGGCTACTCGCAGCGCGTCCTCTCGGGCCTCGCCAAGCTCGGGGTGGAGACGCTCATCCCCCGCGCCGACTACTCGTCGACGCTCACGTCGTACCGCTTGCCCGAAGGGGTCACCTACGAGCGGCTCCACGACGACCTGAAGCGTGACGGCTTCGTGATCTACGCCGGTCAAGGAGACTTCCGTGGCAGCATCTTCCGCATCGCCGTCATGGGCGACCTCGCCCCGTCCGACATCGACCGCCTCCTCGGCTGCATCGGCCAGAGCTTCGATCGAGCCCGCCGTGTCTGAAGCGGCAGGGGTCCTCGAGTCACGCGCGGAGGAGGAGGCGCTGCCGCTGCCGCCGCAGGAGGAGACCGCCCGGCTCCTCGACGTGATGATGGACCCGCCGAACCGGTTCTTCCGGTACCCCGCCGCGCGCGCGCTCTACAAGGTCGCGGGGTGGCTGCCGTTCACCCCCAACCAGGTGACGTTCTTCCACGGGGCGATCGGCCAGGCCGGCGCGGCCATCGTCGCCTTCGCGCCGCCGGCGTGGTGGCCGCTCACCTTCGTCCTCTTCGAGATCCGCGCGATCCTCGACTGCTACGACGGCGTCCTCGCCCGCGAGAAAAAGATCTTCTCGACCTACGGCCGCACCCTCGACGAGCTGTCGGACTTCTTCGCCTTCTTCTCGCTGAACCTCGCGATCACGTACCGGAGCGATCGCCCGCTGCGGGCGTTCTTGATCGGCCTCGTGATCGCGGTGACGTCGATCCTCGCGTCGTGGGGTCACGACTTCCTCAAGCGCAAGTTCACGAGCGCCCTCAAGGAGGGCAAGGACAGCGTCGTCATCGAGCTCCGGCCTCGGGTCGTGGCGCTCAAGAAGAACCCGACGATGATGGCGCGGTGGGCCCACTTCTTCGACGCGAGCCAGGTGAAGATCCTCTCGCGCCACAGCATGAAGGAGACGCTCGCGCTCGCCGACGATCCCGACGGCGTCGACCGCACGACCGACACCGACCGCATCCTCGCCGCCGCCAAGACGCCGCGGCTGCGGCGGGCGTTCCGCGCGATGTCGCTCAT
>JAEUKG010000360.1 GCA_016794325.1 Myxococcales bacterium
CCCCGGTCGCGCGCGCGAGGGCCTGCCCGGCCCCGTCGAGGTCCTCGCGGGGGACTGCGCGCTCGAGCGCGCGCCGGGACCGGTCGTCTGCCTCGAGGACGACCCCGCCGCCCCGCGCGGCCCGCGCGGGTGGAGGAAGAAGGGGATCGACGACGCCACCGCGCTCGTCTCCGGTCGGTCGTTCACGTGCGCCCTCCGCAAGACGGGCGAGGCCTGGTGCTGGGGGGACCTCGCGGGGTCCGGCGCCGAGCCGCGCCGCGTCTTCACGAGCGCGGCCGACCTCGTGCGGATCGCGGCGGGACCGGAGTCGATGTGCGCCGTACACGCGAGCGGCCGCGCGAGCTGCGTCGGCAAGGCCACGAGCACCCGCGGCCTCGTGCCCGCGACGTTCGAGCCCGGGGCCGGGGCGGCGAAGCTCGAGCGCGCCCGGCGCGTCGCGGTGGGAGACACCCACGCGTGCGCGGCGCACGACGACGGCCTCGTGCGGTGCTGGGGCCGCAACGAGCTCGGCGAGCTCGGCGACGGCTCGCTGGAGGAGTCCCGGGCGCCGGTCCTCGTGCCCGTGCCCTGAGGGCGCCCGACTCAGTCGTCGAGGATCGTCATCGGGTGGGACGACTCGTCGATCCGCCTTCGCTCGTACCACGGGCGCTTGAGCCACGCGTGCAGGGCGTAGGCGAGGGCGAGCGCCACGAACGCGACGATGCAGACGTAGGTGCGGCTCGACGACACCGTCGGGAGGCGATCCCACGAGAGCTTGTGCCGGCCCGCCGCGACGACGATGGGCAACGTCACGGGCTCGCCGGTCGACTTCGCCCGCGTCATCTCTCGCTGGACCGCCTCGCCCACCCAGGGCGCCGTCGGGAGGCGCTCGCGCACGCCGAGCTCGGGCACCTCGTACGACAGCTCGTAGTCGTCGAGCACCGCCGTCCGGTGCTTCGACGTCCTCACCTCGCGCGGCGCGCGCGCCACCGCGCGGACGGCCGCGGTGTCGCGCTTCCCCAGCGCCGCGAGCAGGTGGTAGTCACCGGTCGCCCACGCCAGGGTCGCGACGAGCGCCACGAGCATCGCCACGAACCACCCGAGGTGGAGCCGCGCGCGGGAGGCGTGCCGGGACGCGAGCGGCTCCGTCGACACGATCATCCGCTCGCCTCGCCGCGGGACGAGCTGCCAGCGCCGACCGCCACCTCGATATCCGCCGCCGCCGCGCGCCTCCGACAGCTCGCCGAGCGCCGTGACCGCCTCGCCGCCGGCGAGGCGAGCGACGCGTTCGCGCCCGCCGTGGGCGCCGCGCTCGACCTCGAGCGGAGCGACGAGGAGCATGCCCTCTCCGGGCTCCACCCGCACTCGCTCGCCGCCCGCCGTGATCAGGTCGAAGGGGTGCGCGTCGACGCGGCGGCTCGTCTCCGTCCACGTCACCTCGTCGCCGCCCTTCCTCCGGATCCGCCTCTCCGACTGCGCGACGCGCACGCCGGGCCCGGAGCCGGCGCCGTCGATCAGCGCGACCTCTCCGGTCACCGCCACGTACCCCGGCACGAGCGGCTGCCCCGCGCGCGCGTCCGCCGCCCGCATCGCGCGCGCCCGCCCGCCGTGGCTGCGAGCCTTCGCGCACGCGACGCCGATCGCGATCAGGTAGCCGACGTCGAGGAACGCCACGAACGCCGCGCTCACCAGCGAAGGGACGTCCCCCGGCGGCGTGTAGCCCGTCAGATCGATCGGCGCCCCCACCGCCCGAAGATCGCGCCCGACCGGCGCGCCGTCAAGGCGCGGCGCCCGACGCCGCGAGCCACGCCTCCACGTCGTCGCGGAGCTCGCCGCCCATGCGCTCGGCCACGGCGTGGCCGGCCTGCTCGTAGGTGGGGAACCGGACCGTGCGGACCACGCCGTCGAGCATCGTCACGTCGAACGTCTGGGGCCGCGGCCCGCCGCCGCGCTCGCCCATCGACAGCGGCACCTTCGCCTGCGTCGCGAGCGCCTCGGGGATCGCCGGCGTGTAGACGACGACGTCCTTGCGCGCGTTGGTGATGAAGACCCGCCCTCGCACGAGGTTCTTGAGGAACGTGTTGGCGGAGCCGAGCCCGACCTCCCAGTCGATGTAGCCCGGGCAGGGCACGACGTCGTAGTACCGGTCGGCGCGACCGAGCGCGCCGAGCGCGCCCGAGAGCGCCTCGTTGAGCGCGTCGACGTCGGGGTTGGTGGTGGTCCTCGCGACGCGGGTCGCGCGCGACCGCCCGGCGGGCACGAGCTCGAGGAGGCCCTTCGGGTCACGGCCGAAGAGCCCCTGGAGCACGCCGAGATCCCCGAGCGCCCGCACCGCGAACGCCTCCGCCGCGAGGCCCTCGCTCGCCGGTCGATCGATCTGGTACGGGTCCACCTTGGAGCTCTGCACGAAGGGCGCGAGCGCCGCGTCGCGGCGGATCGCCTCTTTCGCGACGCTGACCTGCACCGCCCCCGCGACGAGCGGCTGCACGAGGACCTGGTCGCCGAAGACGGCGCCGATCTTCGCCGCCGAGGGCGCGGGCTCGCCGAGCGCCGCGGCGTAGTAGGCGCGCAGCGACTCCGCGAGCTCGGGAAAATCCTGGGCGACGGCGTCGGGGGCGAACGCGAGCTCGAGCATCTCCTGCACGCGCGTCCCGCCGTAGCTCTCGCCGACGAGCACGATCTTGCGCTTCGGGTGCACCGGGAGCTTGCGCAGCACCTCCGTCGCGACGAGGAGCGAGTCGGCGGCGTCGTCGCGCTCCTTCTGCGTCCCGCACGCCACCGCCCGCGCCGGATCGCCGACGGAGTACGAGAACCCCGCCTCCCGCGTGTCGACGAAGAGGAGGTTGCCCAGCTTCGTGAACGACGCCGGGTTGTCCTCGAGCTTCCCCGCGGGCGTGAGCCGCTTGGGGCCGATGCCGCGGAGCGCGAGGCTGACCGAGGTCGGATAGCCCGGGCCGCCGTTGAACACCACGAAGAGCGGCTTGCGCGTCGCGCACGTCGCCGCCGGGGCGCAGGTCCAGAAGAGGCGCGCGCGCGACTTCACGCCGCCGCTCGCCGGGACCTCCACGTACCCCGCGTCCGCCGCG
>JAEUKG010000907.1 GCA_016794325.1 Myxococcales bacterium
GACCGTGAGGAATGCGCGCCGGTCCCCCTCACGGAGGCGCCGGACGAGGTCGCTCTCGCTGCCGTCCACATCCGTATCAACGCCCAAGGCGCGGCGTTGTGACAAGAAGCTTGCAGGTCCTGCGTCACATTGGGCCGCGGGGAGCGTTGTCGTGGATGATCCCTCAAGGAGACCCTCCATGCTCACCCTCATGCGCGACGGCGGCGCGCCGATGCTCTTCGTCCTCCTCTTCGGCGTCCTCGCCCTCGGGCCGGCCATCGCGAGCGTCTTCCGCGCGTCGTCGAAGAACCACGGCTACGTGAAGTGGATGCTGGTGACGCTCCTCGGTTCCGTCGTCGCTGGCACCGCGGCCGACGTCGGCGCGACCCTCAAATACGTGGTGAAGGCGAAGGAGCACGGCGATCCGGCGTGGTCGACCGCGCTTCTCGAAGGACTTCAAGAATCGCTCTCGCCGGCGCTCCTCGGCGTGAGCTTCTTCACCCTCACCGCCCTCGCGGTCGCGGTGGCCAAGCGGCGCGAGGTGTCGCGGGTCGGCTGAGGGCGAGGCGGACGTCAGCCCGCCGTCGCGAGGCGGCGGGCGAGCTCGGGCTTGACCGTCTTGCCGAGCGCGTTCTTCGGGAGCTCGGGCACCAGGTGGAGCTCCTTCGGGACCTTGTACGACGCGAGCCGCTCCCGGCAGAAGGCGCGGAGCGCGCCCGCGTCGCACTCGGCCTCCCGGCCTGGCCTCGCGACCACCGCGCCGACGACGCGCTCGCCCCACGTCTCGTCGGGCAGGCCCACGATCGCGACCTCGAGCACCGCGGGGTGCTCGCGGAGGGCCTCCTCGATCTCGAGCGCCGAGAGCTTGTAGCCACCGCTCTTGATGATGTCGACGCTGGTGCGGCCGAGGATCTTGAAGTCGCCGTCTGCGTCGCGGGTGACGGTGTCGCCGGTCTTGAACCAGGGGGCCCCGCCGCCCTCGTCGGCGGCGAAGGCGCGCGCCGTCTCCTCCGGTCGCGCGTGGTAGGCCGAGAACACGCTCGGACCGCGCACCCAGAGCTCGCCGACCGCGGCGTCGCGTCCGTCGTCGCCGACGATGCGCGTCTCCACCGTCGGCAGCGGCTTGCCGACCATGCCCGGCTTGCGCTCGCCGTCGAGCGGGTTGCCGAGCCCGACGCCGATCTCGGTCATGCCGAAGCGCTCGAGCGGGTAGCGCCCGGTGAGCTCGCGCCAGCGCTCTCCGACGGTGACGGGGAGGGCGGCGCTCCCGCTCGTCGCGAGGCGGAGGCTCCGGGCGCCGCGCGCCCAGCGCGCGCGCGTCTCGGCGTCGGCCTCGTCGAGCGCCGACAGGAGCTTGCCGTACATCGTCGGCACCGCCATGAACACGGTCGAGCGCTCCATCGCGTCCCACACCCGCGGCGCCGAGAACGTGAGCACGCGCGCGCTCGCCCCGGCCGCGAGCGCGGTGACGAGCGCGATCACGAGGCCGTGCATGTGGTGGAGCGGCAGCGCGTGGAGCAGGACGTCGCCCGGCCTCCAGCCCCAGGCCTCGCCGAGCAGGCGCGCCTGGACCGCGAGGTTGCCGTGCGACAGCACCGCGCCCTTGGGCTTGCCCGTCGTGCCGCTCGTGTAGAGCTGGAGCGCGGGCGCCGAGGGGGCGACGGCGCCGAGCGCCCGCGGCGCCCCGGCGGCCGAGGGCGCGATCACGCGCCGGTCGCCGACGAACGCCGCGGCGGCCTCGGCGAGCTCGGGGTGGACGATCACCGTGCCCACCCCTGCGTCGTCGAGCAAATACCGCGACTCGGCGGCGGCGTGCAGCGGCGACAAGACGACCGCGGAGCCCCCGGCGACGAGCACCGCCACGAAGGCGACGACGAAGTCGCGGCCGGGCGGCGCGAAGACGCCGACC
>JAEUKG010000913.1 GCA_016794325.1 Myxococcales bacterium
GTATTGGGATATGACGGGACCGGCGCCGAGCGGCGGCGCGCCCAGATCGCGACGTTCGTGCCTCCGGTGTCGCTCGACGGCGGAGCGACGAGCCTCCCGGTGCCGCCGCACGCCGGCCTCGTGTTGGACGCGGCGGGCACGATCGCGTTCGTCACTCCGGAGGGCACAGCCGGGGTCTCGAGCGAGCAGGGCGGCGTCGACACGGTGGGCGACGTCGCGTGTGCGCGAGCGCTCGGCCGCGCCGCGAGCGCCGCGGGCGGCATCGCTCCAGCCGGCCCCGGCGCCTTCTACGTCGCGTGCGAGGGCGGGCAACTCGTGAAAATCATAGGAAAATAGCGTCGCCCGTTGGCAAGGCGCGCGCGCGGCGCTAAATAGGACGGAGGTTGTACCCATTGCCCGCGCCGCGTCGGCGTGGAAGAGACCGTCCAACCGGAGCCGAGCCGATGATCACGATGACCGAGAAGGCCGCCACCAAGGTTCGCGAGACCGCCGCCCAAGCGCAGGAGGAGGACGCCACCTTCACCTGGAAGGGCCTACGTCTGAAGATCATCGGCGGCGGCTGCGCCGGGTTCCAGTACGACCTGTACTTCGAGGACGCGGTCACCGAGACCGACGAGGAGTACGAGTCGAACGGCGTGAAGCTCTACGTCGATCCCGTCTCCTACCAGTACCTCGAGAGCACCGAGATCGACTACGTCGAGGGCGCGCACGGCTCGGGCTTCAAGTTCAACAACCCCAACGTGAAGGGCAGCTGCGGCTGCGGGTCTTCCGTAAGCTTCTGACGGCCCGCGCTCGCGCGCGGCTGGCGCAGCGAGAAAAAACGCGCCGCCCACCGTCACCGGTGGGCGACGCGGTCGACGTCGTCCGTAAGCCGAGTTCTGTACCCCGCGACGATTGCTCCTCGCGGAGGGGCGATCATTCCTCTAGGGCCGCCGTCACCGACGACCTCGAGCAGCCAACCCGCGGACTTCGGACGAGCCGTCCTACGATCCGCGCGCGGCCCCACCCTCGCGGGTGAGGCAACGCGCGGCGCGCCCGCCTATGCGGCCTTGCTCCCGATGGGGTATGCCATGCCACCCGCGTTGCCGCGGGCGCGGTGGGCTCTTACCCCGCCGTTTCACCCTTGCCCGCGCGGAGGCCGGAGCCTCGGGCGCGGGCGGTCTCTCTCTGTTGCACTTTCCTCGACGTTTCCGTCACCGGGCGTTACCCGGCATCGTGCTCTTCGGAGCTCGGACTTTCCTCCCGCCCGGTCCCTCCTCGCGGAGGGCCGGACCAGCGATCGCCTGGGCGGCGTCGACCCGCGAACTATGTCACTCGTCGGGCTCGCTCGCAACCCGGGGACACGCGGCGAGGAGCGCGACGAACGGGGCGACGACGAGCCCGTAGCGCCCCGCGCCGAAGAACGTGGCGTGCAGCGCCGCCGTCGCGAGCACCACCGCTCCCGCGAAGGCAGGGAGCACGGGCGGCCGACGCGACCAACGCGTCGAGGCGACGCAGAGGAGCGCGAAGGCGAGGTAGGCCGGCCAGGCGTGCCTGAGGAGGGCGGCCGGCGCGCACGCGAGCGCCGTCCACCCGATCACGCGGGCGCGCCTCGTCGGGCGCCGCCACGCCCCCCAACCGAGCCCGACGAGGGCGGCGACGAGGAGGCCTCGGCTCACCGCCGTCTCGACCGTTCCGAGCGCGATCTTCGCGCGCTCGGGGAAGACCTGCGGATTCGACGCGTTGAGGTACCACGGCGCGGCGCCGAAGTAGTCGAACGTGGTCGCGAGCTTCGAGGGGACCCGCGCGAGCCAGCGCCCTGGGTCGTCGCGGATGATGCGGCGCGCGGCCACCCCGAAGCATGCGTCTTTGCCCGCCTCGTCCCACACCGTCTTGCAGGCCTCGGGCACGTCGACCGGCGCCCACGAGCCGCTCTCGCTCTGGGCGCCGATGAGCAGGTTCCACCCGCCGTTGACGCTCACGAGGGCGCACTGGTTCATCCGGACGCAGTTGCGCGCGGTCCACGGCGCGCACACGAGGAGCGCGCACGCGGTGGCGAGCGCGGCGCCCAGGGCGCGCGCGCGCAAGCTCCGGTCCCAGGCGAGCGCGCCCAGGACGGGAGCGAGCACGAGGCTCTGGGGCCGCACGAGCGTCGCCACCCCGATCACGGCGAAGGCTCCGAGGGAGAGCGCGATCCGCCGACGCTCCGCGCTCCGCGCTGCCTCCGCCAACGCCCCCGCGAGGAGGACGAGCGCGGTGGTCGCGCCTTCGGTCATCGCCGCGAGGGTGTAGGGCACGAGCGCGGGGTGCGCGGCCACGAGGAGGCCGCCGACGAGCGCGCGGGTCGGGGTCGCGCGCCGCCGGACGAGCTCGTAGGCGGCGCCGCTGCCCGCCGCGCCGAGGGCCGCGTTCAGGCACACGAGCACCGCGGGCTTGACGCCGAAGACGGCGTACGCGGCGCCGACCATCGCGGGGAACCCGACGGGATAGTGGGCCGCGTAGGTCACGGCGCCGTCGGGCCAGAGCCAGGTGTAGCCGTGACCGCCCGCGATGCGACGGGCGACGATGTCGTAGTAGGTGCCGTCGCCCGCGGGTGGGAAGAGGTGGGCGACGAACGCGAGCGCCACGCGCAGCGCGAGCGCGATCGCGACGACGACGGCGAGATCCCGCCGGGACCGCGAGTTCACGGAAAGCGTCCGAGCGCCTCGAGGGCGCGCACGACCTCGCACATCGGCAGCCCGACCACGTTGGACGCCGAACCGCGGATCTCCGCGACGAGCCACGCCCCGAAGCCCTGGATCGCGTAGCCACCCGCCTTGTCGGCCCCCTCGCCGGACGCGACGTACCGGGCGACGAGCGCGTCGCTCAGCGGACGAAAGATCACCTCGGTCGTGACCGTCTCCGCGTGCACGCACGAGCCCGCGCGGCCGAGGGCGAAGCGGGTGCACACCTCGTGCGCGCGGCCCGCGAGCCGCCGGATCATCGCCGCGTTCTCGGCGGAGTCGCGCGGCTTCCCGAGGACGTCCCCGTCGACGATGACGGACGTGTCGGCGACGAGCACGAGGGCGTCGCCGGCGGCGCCCATGACCGCGCCGAGCTTGAGGGCGCAGATCCGGGCGAGGTACACGTCGGGCGCCTCGCCGGGCAGCGTCGACTCGTCGACCTCGGCCGGCCTCACCTCGAACGAGAGGCCGAGGGACGCGACGAAGTCTCGCCGGCGCGGCGAGCCGCTGCCGAGGACCAGATCCACCTGGGAGCTGCCACGGGGCACGGCCGGACTCTAGTTCGCCGGGCGCGACGCCCGATCAAAATTCGGCGGACGGAGCGCCCCTCGCGCCGTCGGGCGCGAGCCGCTCGGCCCACGGCCAGGGCGGGGCGCGGGCCCACCCCCGAGCGCTCGACCGCCCCGGCACGGTCCGGCCACGCGATCCGCCGATTCGTCCGAAAAAGATGGTAAGGTCGCGCCCCATGCCGACCGTGCGCACCGCCCTTTCCCTGCTCGCCGCGGGGATGGTGCTCTCCGCGGGCGAGGCCGTGGCCTCCGCCAAAGACTGCACGCAGCCGCTCCTGTCGACCTGCATCAACAGCGACACGTTCTGGCCGACGCCCGGCCCGACGCGCTTCGTCTACACCGGCGGGACCGAGACCGTGACGTCGGGTCAGGTCGCGTTCGGCCTCGTCTCGAGCTACCAGTCGCGGCCGCTCGTCCTGCGCATCGCGTCGCCCGGCAGCGGCACCGATCAGTACGCGGTCGACAACCAGGTCAACGGGACCTTCCTCTGGGCCTACGGCATGACCGACCGGCTCGAGCTCGACCTCGCGATCCCGGTCACGTTCTACCAGAGCGGCGCCGGCCTCTCACCCATCACCGGCGGCCGCGCGCTCCAGGACACGGGCCTGCGCGATCTCCGGTTCGGGGTCGCCTACTCCATCCTCCAGCGTCCGCGGGTGGACGTCGCCACCCAGCAGAAGCAAAACGACGTCTTCGGCCTCACCGCCCGCATGGCGTTTTCGGCGCCGACCGGCGACACCGCCCAGTTCGGGGGGGAGCAAGCCGCGGTGTTCGTCCCCGC
>JAEUKG010000928.1 GCA_016794325.1 Myxococcales bacterium
CGCGTCGAGGCGGTGAGGGTGAAGGTCGGCGAGTGGTCCACCGTCGCGTTCAAGGGCTACGTCGGCGAGTCGGTGTGGCTCGAGGTCGGCGGCGCCACCGCCCCCGAGCCGTGAGCCGCGCGCTCGTCAGAGCGCGCGGGCGCAGCGCCCGCCCATCTTCCCGTATTTGTAGAGCTTGGGCCACGAGTTGAAGTTCTTGCCGTTCGCGTGCCCCTCCCACGAGTAGCCGTAGTAGCGCGGGCCGCCGCTCGTGCTCACCGCGAACTGCAGGTACACCCCCGCGAGATCCTTCCACCCCTCGGGCAGGCCGGTGTCGGGGTTCGTGACGATGCGGGTGTCGTTGGGGAAGCGCCCCGGCGCCGAGATCGCGAACGACTGATCCGTCTGCGCGAGGTTCGCCACGAGCGGGAAGCTGTAGCGGTAGTTCTGGGGGAGCTCGCCGAATTTATTCCAATTGAGATAGGCCGCGGCGTTGTCGTTGTAGGCGGGGGCGCTGCCCCAGGGGTAGGTGGAGCCGCCCCAGGCTTCGTTGATCTCGGCCTCGGTCGCGAGGCGCCCGCCGTCCCAAGCGCAGAACGCGGCCATCATGAGCCAGGTGACGCAGTTGAGGGGCTTCTGGTCGAGCACGTCCTGGCCGAACGTGCGCGGCGCCGCGCCCCACTGCGCGGCCTGGATGGCGTCGGGCCACCAGTAGGTGTTGTGCGCGTAGTCGGTGGCCCCGGGGCCGTGCCAGCATCCCTGCTGCCCGCCCTGGGCGGGATCGGTGAGCTGGTTTCCGAGGTGGGAGTAGATGCCGTATTGCCCGCCGAGCGCGTCGGGGAGGTACGCGTAGTCGGCGGGCGCGATCTGCGCCGTCTCGGCGGGGTGGGCGGCGACCCACGCGCGGATGTCGGGGCCGACGCGGCTCACGAACTCGCGCATGCGCCCGGCGGTCACGAGGTACTTGTCGAGCCGCGACGCGCTGAGGGGGATCGAGCGGCAACACGACTCGTGGACCGCCGCGAACTGCCCGACCTCGCCGGTGCCGCAGGTGTCGCCCCCGAAGCGCTTGGCGCACGACGGCGCCTCCACGCACTTGCCCTTGTAGTTGCAGCCGTCGCTCTTGCAGTCGGCGGAGGCCTTGCACGCCTTGCCGGTGAGGCACTTCGGCGCGGTGGCGCCGCCGCAGTCGACGTCGGTCTCGTCGCCGTTCTTCTTGCCGTCGGTCGGGCTCGGCGCCGCGCACTTCCCGGTCTTGCACACGTCGCTCGCGCAGTCGCCGTCGATCTTGCAGACCTTCCCGGTGTCGCACTTGGGCGCGGCGGCGCCGCCGCAGTCGACGTCGGTCTCGTCGCCGTTCTTCTTGCCGTCGTTGGCCTGCGGGTCGCGGCACGCGCCGGCGGCGGTGTCGCACGACGCGCTCACGCAGTCGGCGTCGCCCTTGCACCCGCCTCCGGTGCCGCACTTGGGCGCGGACGCTCCGCCGCAGTCGACCCCCGTCTCGTCGCCGTCCTTCTTGCCGTCGGTGGCGGACGCCGGCTGGCAGGTGCCGGAGGCGCAGTTGCCGCTCGCGCAGTCCGGGTCGCCCTTGCAGGCCTTGCCGTCGACGCACTTCTTGGCGGCGGGGCCTCCGCAGTCGACGTCGGTCTCGTCGCCGTTCTTCTTGCCGTCGGCGTCGGAGGGGGTGGTGCACTTGCCCCCGACGCAGGTGAGGCTCTTGCAGTCGGAGTCCTGGGCGCACGCCTTGTCGCCGTCGCACGGCGTCGCGTTCGGGCCGCCGCAGTCGACGTCGGTCTCGCCCTCGTCCTTGACGCCGTTGGTCGCGCTCGCGGGGCGGCACTTGCCGGCGGTGCACACCGACCCCGCGGTGCACTCGGCGCTCGTGGTGCAGTCGGCCGCGGGGGTGCCGCCCGGGATGTCGTCGCCGGTGGAGCAGCCGGCCAGGAGCGCGAGGCCGAAGCCGGCGGACAAGAGCGTCTTCTTCATGGTTCAGTCGTCTCCCGGGCCGGGAAAGGCAAGCGGCCAACCTATCAAGTTACGGGATGGTGGGGGCGCGGGCAACCCGTGGTAGGAGAGCACCGATGAAAGCCGCCTGGTGGATGCTCGGGGCCCTCGCGGTCCTCGCGATCGCCTACCGCTACTACTCGGCGTTCTTGGCCGCGCGCGTCCTCTGCTTGAGCGACGCCAAGAAGACACCCGCCCACACCCAGAACGACGGCGTCAACTTCCACCCGACCAACAAGGTCGTCCTCTTCGGCCACCACTTCGCGGCCATCACCGGCGCGGGGCCGCTCATCGGCCCCGTCCTCGCCGCTCAGTTCGGCTTCTATCCGGGGTTCTTCTGGATCCTCTTCGGCGTCGTGCTCGGGGGCGCGGTGCACGACTTCGTCATCCTCGTGGCGAGCACCCGCCGCGGCGGGCGCAGCCTCGCCGAGATCGCGCGCGAGGAGCTCGGACCCACCCTCGGCCTCGTCACCACGGTCGCCATCCTCTTCATCGTCGTCATCGCCCTCGCCGGGCTCGGCAACGTCGTGGTGGGGGCGCTCGCCGAGAGCGCGTGGGGCGTCTTCACCGTCGGGTCCTCGATCCCCATCGCCCTCGCGATGGGCCTCTACATCTACAAGGTGCGCGGGGGCTCGGCGCGAGGCATCCGCGAGGCCACGGTCGCGGGGGTGGTGCTCCTCTTCGTCGCGCTCCTCTACGGCAAACACGTCGGCGACTCGTCGGCGGCGGCGGCGTTCAAGCTCTCGCGAGGCACGCTCATCGCCGCGATGGCGGCCTACGGCTTCATCGCGAGCGTGCTCCCGGTGTGGATGCTCCTCTGCCCGCGCGACTACCTCTCGAGCTACATGAAGATCGGGACGATCGCGCTCTTGGTCGTCGGGGTGATCGTCGTGAACCCGACGATCCAGATGCCGGCGGTCACGCCGGCGATCCACGGCGGCGGTCCGATCGTGAAGGGGCCGTTGTTCCCGTTCGTCTTCATCACCATCGCCTGCGGGGCGATCAGCGGATTCCACTCGCTCGTCGCCAGCGGCACGACGCCGAAGATGGTCGACAAGGAGAGCGACTGCCGCTCGATCGGCTATGGCGCGATGCTCCTCGAGGGCCTCGTCGGCATCACCGCGCTCGTCGCCGCGTGCGCGATGCCGCAAGAGGACTACGTCGCCATCAACACCGACCCTCAGGTCGCGATCGTCGCCTCGGAGGCCAGCCGCGATCGCGGCCTCGCGCACTCGGTCGCCGAGCTCGCGGCCGCCGAGGGCGACTTCTCTCCCCACGATCGCGAGCTCCTCGGGTGGAAGCCGGGCGAGCCCGCGTCCGCGCTCGCGACGCGCAAGGTGCCCCTGTCGCGCGCGCTCGCGCTCTCGAACCCGTCGCTGGCCGCGCTGGGGTACGGTGTCGATCCGCACGCTGCCCGGGCGACGACCCTCGAGGACGCCGATTTCGCGCGCCTCGGCGTGCAGGTGAAGGAGCTGCCCGCGCTCCAGCGCGCGAGCGACGAGGTGGTGGCGGCGCGC
>JAEUKG010000950.1 GCA_016794325.1 Myxococcales bacterium
TGACGACCTTCGCCTTGCCCTGGCTCACGAGCACCACCTCGTCCTGCGAGCCGGCGCGGTGGGCGGTAGGCGGGAGCTTGAGGCCCGTCGCCTCGCCCTTGCCGCCGAGCGACGCGCGGACGAAGCCCCACGCGAGGAGCGGCGCCTTGGGATCGTTCGGCACCTCGATCTCCACCGGCGCGCGGCGCGTCGCCTGGTCGAGCGAGGGCACGAGGGCCACGACTTTGCCGGTGACCGTCCGGTCACGATAGGTGACCTGGGCGGGGGCGCCGACGGTGACGACCCACGCGTCCTCCTCGCTGAGGGTGGCGCTGAGGCGGAAGCGGGAGGTGTCTTCGACGCGCACCAGCGGGACGCCCGGGTTCACCACCGCGCCGATGCCGGTGGGCGCGCGGGTGACGAGCCCCGCGAAGGGCGCGGAGATCGAGTGGAGGCCCGCGCCGCTCTTGGCGAGCTGAGCGCCCGCGCGCGCGCCGTCGAGCTGCGCCTTGGCGAGCGCGACCTGCTGGCGGGCCTGCTCGGCCTGCGCCTCCGGCAGCGACTTCGAGGCGACGAGCTGCTCGGTGCGCTTCATGTTGTCTTCGGCGAGGGCGAGGCCGGCCTCCGCCGCACGGATCTGCGACTCGGCCTGCGACACCTGCGCGCCCGCGCGCGAGCCGTCGAGCACCGCGAGCACCTGACCGGCGCGCACCGTGTCGCCCGCGGCGACCTGGATCTGCACGAGGCGGCCGGGCGTCTCGAAGCCGATCTCGGCCTCGCGCCAGGGCTTGAGGGTGCCGGTGAGCTCGACCCGCGCCTTGAACTTCACCTCCGCGGGCTGGACCCACTGCGCGGGCTCGCGCTTGTCGGCGGCCGACTGGGCCGCGGCGCGCTCGTCCGCGAGCTGGGCGCGCTTGGCCGTCGCCTGCTTGACGCGGACGCCCACGAAGCCGACCACGCCGACGACGCTCGCCGCGATCACCACGAGGGCGATGCGCGCGGCCAGGCGGCCGCTCGGGGGAGCCTGCGACGCGACGTGCACGTCGAGGTGAGGGGGGGTGGTGGGGCCGTGGGTCATGTCGTGTCTCCGTGGGCGCCGTGAACCGACGCGTCGTAGGCGCGGATGAGCTTCGTGGTTCCGAAGCCTCGCACCACCATTCCTTGGGCGACGCGTAGCCACGCCTCGACCTCGGGCTTTTTGGGGGCGGCGATCATCTTCTTGTAGAGCTCGTTGTAAGCGCCGCAGATGAGGGTGGCGGCGAGCTGCTCGTCGACCTCGTCGCCGAACAGGCCCCGCCCCTTCCAGAAGCGGACCCACCCGCACGAGTTCTCCTGCATCGCGCGGAAGAACGCCTGCAGGAGGTACACGTGGTCGCCCTGGCAGCCGAGGATGATGTGGACGATCGCCCGGTTCTGCCAGAGGAAGTCGAAGAGCTGGCTGTCTTGCTCGAGCCAGACCCGGAGGAGCTCGCGCGGCTCGTGGGGCATGTCGTGGCCCGGCTTGGGCATCATCGCCCCGATGCGCGCGAGGAACGACTCGGTCACCTGCTCGAACGCCTTCTCCTTGCTCTCGAAGTGGAGGTAGAAGGAGCCCTTCGACATCCCCGCGCGGCGCGTGATCTCCTCGACCTTCGCGCCGATGAGCCCCCGCTCGGCGAACACCTCTTCGGCGGCGCGCAGGAGGGAGATGCGGGAGGTGGGATCGGCGACGCGGGACATTTTCGGGGGGCGGGTTACTGACCCGCGGGTCAACAATAGGGCGCCTGGGAGCGATGGCAAGGCCCGGCGGCCCCGAACTTGGCCGCGGCGCGCACAATGTGCGACGGCTCGAAGACCCATGAGAGAAGCCGCCGAAGCCGAGCTCGTGAACATCCGCAGGCGCGCCGAGGCCCTCGCCGAGGCCCAGCGCGCGACGCCGAACACGGCCCACGCCCTCGCGGCGC
>JAEUKG010000980.1 GCA_016794325.1 Myxococcales bacterium
TCGCGCCGATGGAGTGCCCGACGCCCACGACGGGGAGCTCGGGCCGCTCGACCACCTCCACCGCCCGCCGCAGCCGCCGCGCGCGCTCGAGGAGCTGCTCCTCGGTGGGGTGCGCCGTCATCCGCTCGGCCGAGGGCGCGACGACGGTGCACCCGCGCTCCGCGAGGGCGGCGAGGAGCGCCCCGTAGCGAGCGGGGTCCCCGCCGCCGCCGGCGGCGCAGTGCGCGATCCGCGAGGGGTGATGGGCCTCGAGGACGGCGAGATCGAAGCTCGGGCCGCCACCTTCGACGCGCGTCGTCTTCACCCAGAGAACATCCCACGCTCGTCGGTGCCCGGGCAAGCGTCGCGTCGCCCGTGTCCGCGAAGGGATATACAAAAAGGAATAGCTATCGCCGCCGCCGCCCGCGCGCCGGGGGCGGTGCGGCCGACGGCGCGGGGGGCGCGCCGTGCTTGCGATCGAGGTAGTCGCCCAGCGCGTCGAGGCGCTCGGAGAAATACGCCGCGAACTCGTCGATCCAGCCGACGACGTCGCGGAGGGGCGCGGGCTCGAGGCGGTAGTAGCGGTGCCGCCCGTCCTTGCGCACGGAGACGAGCTCGGCCTCCTCCAGCACCCGGAGGTGCTGGGAGACGGCGGAGAGCGTCATCCGGAACGGGACGGCGAGGTCGGTGGCGGCCTGCTCGCCGCCCTTGAGGGAGAGGAGGATCGCGCGCCGCGCCGGGTGAGCGATCGCGTGGAACACGTCATTGTCCTGGGTCGGGCGCATCGTGGCTCCACTCGGGGTACTCGGCGCGGAGCGCCGCGAAGCGCTCGAGGAAGTCCGGGAGCGCCCGCGCGTCGAGCTGGGCCTCGAGGCGCTCGAGGAAGGCGTGCATGCCCGGGAGGAAGCCGCGCGCCGTGTCGCGGGTGATGCGGCGGTAGGTGACGGTGACGCGGGTCGACCCGCCCTCGGGCGCGAGCTCCCACCGGAAGATCGCGCGCTCGCCGCGCGGCATCTCCGGCACGGGCTCGACGTTCCACTCGTATTCGAGCAGGCGGGGAGGGTCCCAGGCGAGGACCTTGCCGCTCGAGCGGTACTGGGCCGGCCCCGACACCATCTCGAAGCGCCCGCCGACGCGACCCTCGACGAGCGCGTGGGAGCACAAGAGCCAGTCGCGGAGCCCCTCGGGGGTCGAGATCGCGTCCCACACCCGGCTAGCCTCGTGAGGATAGACGCGGTGGAAGGTCAGCGTGGCGTGCTCGCCGTCCGCGGCGAGGAGCCCCCTACGCGGCGGCATACGTCACCACCACCTTGCCGTTCGCGAACGCGCGCTGGTCGACGAGGCGGAGCGCCGCGCGCGACGTGAAGAGCGACCGGCCCGCGCCGAGGGCCACCGGCACGATCACGAGCTGGTATTCGTCGACGAGGCCCGCGGCGCCGAGCGCGGCGGCCACGCTCCCGGAGCCCAGCACGGTGACGTCCGGCCCTGCCGACTCCTTGAGCGCGCGGACGGCGGCGGCGAGCTCGCCCTCGAGGCGCCGCGCGTTCGCCCACGACGGCGTGAGGGTGCGGGTGGCGACCCACTTGACCGCGGCGTTCATCCCCGCCGCGACCTCGGGCATCTGCTCCGCCGCGAGGGGAGTGGGCCAGAACGCGGCCATCATCTCGTAGGTGACGCGGCCGAAGAGGAGCTCGCCGCCGGAGCTCGCGTTCGCCGACACCCACGCGTCGAACGCCGGGTCCGGCGGCGTCGCGTGCGCCCACTCCATGCCGCCGCCCGCGTCGGCAAAGTACCCGTCCACCGAGATCGACTCGAACACCCGAAGTCTTCGCATGCCGCCAATTATTGTAGTTAATACTTAAATGTCAACGGCGCCGGACATCCGCGCCTCGTCGGGACGGGGCGGGCCCGATCGAACGCGACGAGGCGGCAAGGGAGCGGTGGCTCTCTCGTCGCCTCGGTGTGCGTTCAGGGATAGCGCGGGCTCAGCGGCCGGCGGCGCGGGGGTAGTAGACGTTGACGTCGACGGAGCGCTTGAGGCCCATGCAGCCGGAGTTGCCGGTGAGCGAGATGGTGTACTTGC
>JAEUKG010001000.1 GCA_016794325.1 Myxococcales bacterium
GGTGCTGCGCCCGGAGCGGTGCCACACGTGGTTGTGCACGAGGATCATCTCGCCCGCGCGCGCGGGCAGGAGCACGCTCTTCTGCTCCGGGTGCTCGGCGGCGACGTGGTCGGCGGGCACGACCCCGCCGAGGGGGGTGACGAGCCCGCGCGCGTGCGAGCCCGACCAGACCTCGAGGCACCCGCCGCCTTCGGGCGCGTCGTCGAGGGCGGTCCAGATCTGGAGGACGGGCTCGCGGTCGAGGCCCCAGAAGGTCCCGCCGTCCTGGTGCCACGGGAGGTCGCTGCCGCCGGTCTCCGCGGCCTTGTTGAAGACGAGGGCGCGGTAGATCGAAATGGGTGCATGGTACACGAGATCGCAGACCCGCCTCGCGGTGTCGCCCTCGATCCACGCGCGGAAGAGCGGATCCTTCTCGAGCTTCTCGACCTTGCGGTAGTTGAGCGACGGGCCCTCCCACCCCTTCCCGTACGCGAGGTCCTCGTAGCGGCCGCTGGTGGTGTCGCGCTGGAAGAAGAGCCCCTCGTGCACGACCTCGCCGAGCATGATCGCGTCGATGCGCGCGCGCAGCGCCGCCATCGTCGCCTCGTCGCCGACGACGCCGAGCCGCGCCCAACCGTGCTCGCGGTAGTGCTCGACCGCCTCCTCGAGCGACGGCACGTCAGCCCCAGGCCTGGCGGATGCGCTCCGCGAGGTCGTCGGCCTCGGCGTCTTCGTAGTGATAGACGCCGCGGCTCCACGAGAAGACGTGCGACGGCCGGGCGCGGTCGTCGGCCTCGTAGATGGGGACGATGTTGATCGTGACGTGGTTGAAGGCGGTGGTGCGCTGCTTCACCGACCCGAGCTGGGCCACGAACACGCGCTTGGGCTGGAGGAGCTTCTCCACCGTCACCGCGGCCTCCCACGCGAGGTACTGCAAGTCCCGGTAGAGCGACCACGGGACCTCCTGCATCGTCTCGACGTGCTGCTTGGGGACGACGACGAGGTGCCCGCTCCGCGCCGCGAACTGCTCGACGATGCACACGCCGACGTCGTTCTCGCGCACGAGGAGGTGGGGCGCGTAGTCTTTGGCGGCCACGGCGCAGGGCAGGCACGCGCCGAACTCGGGCGAGAGCTGGAGCACCTCTTCGCGGAGGAGCCCCTGCGCTTCTTGCTTCGAGAGCATCCGCATCGGCGGGCCGCAGGATACCCCGGTTCCCCGCCGAAGGCGACCCGCCGCGTCAGCGGGCGTAGGACGACTCGGTGCCCATCCACTCCACGTGGAGCGCGTCGATCGCGGCCCTGGCGTCGTCGGGGACGCGCCGCTCCACCGCCGCGCACGCCGCCTCGAGGTGGGCGACCGAACCCGGGCCGACGAGGATCGACCCGACCCCGGGGCGCCCAGCGAGCCAGGCGTACGCGAGCTCCACGAGCGACAGCCCCGCGCCCTCGGCGACGCGCGCGAGGGCCTCGACCCGCTCGAAGCTCGCGTCGTGCCAATACCTTCCGAGATAGAGCTTGTTCTTGTCGAAGCGCGAGCCCTGGGTCGTCGAGCCGTCGGGGGCGTGGCGCCGCGCGAGCATCCCCCCCGCGAGCGGGTTGTAGACGGTGGTGTGGAGGTCGAAGCGCCGGGCGAAGCGGAAGTACTCGAGATCGAGCTGGCGGATGAGGAGGTTGTAGAGCTGCTGCGACGCCGCGGGCCGGGGCAGGCCGGCGCGCTCCGCCGCTTGCATCGCGAGGAGCGCCTCCCACGAAGCGTAGTTCGAGAGGCCCCAGGCGCGGATCTTCTGCGCGCGGAAGAGCTCGGCGAGGGCGTCGATCGTCTCCTCGATGGGCGTCACGTGGTCGGGGACGTGGAGGTAGTAGAGGTCGACGGCGTCGACCCCGAGGCGCCCGAGGCTCTCGTCGCACGCCGCGAGCACGCGCGCGCGGGAGAGGCCCTCGGGCTTGCCCGCCGCCTGGCCGAAGCCAACCTTGGTGGCGAGGGTCACCTGGCCGCGGCGGCGCTTCGCCCACGCTCCGACGATGCGCTCGGACTCACCGCCGTTGTAGGCGTTGGCGGTGTCGACGTGAGTGATCCCTCGCTCGAGGGCGGCGTCGAGGATCGACTCCGCGTCGCGGGCCGAGGTGCGCTTGCCGAAGTTCATCGCGCCGAGGCGTAGCTCCATGGCCCCACGAGCTACCACGGGCCCCGCGGCTCACGAACGGGAAAAAATTGAAATACTGCGGTGTTTTGATAGTAACTCATTTATGAGTTACGACGCGCTCGCCGGCGACCCCGTGTTCTGCGACAATCGCGGGGTGAACCCTGGGAAGCTCGCGATCCTCGTCGGCGGTGGCCCCGCGCCCGGCATCAACAGCGTCATCGGCGCGGCCACGATCCGCGCGTGCCTCTCCGGCGCCGAGGTCTTGGGGATCCAAGACGGCTACAAGCACCTGATGGAGGGTGACACGTCGCGGGTGGTGCCGCTCTCGATCGCGGACACGAGCCGCATTCACTTCCGCGGCGGCTCCTTCCTCGGCATCTCCCGGGCCAACCCGACGAAGAAGCCGGAGACGCTCGCGCGGGCGGTGCAGGCGCTCCGGGATCTCGGCGTGACGATGCTCCTGTCGATCGGCGGCGACGACACCTGCTTCAGCGCTCACCGGCTGGCGCAGGCCTCGGGGGGCACGCTGCGCGTGGTCCATGTCCCCAAGACCATCGACAACGACCTCGACCTGCCCCAAGACACGTTCACCTTCGGCTTCCAGACCGCGCGCCACATCGGGGTCGAGATCGTCCACAACTTGATGGTCGACGCGAAGACGACGTCGCGCTGGTACTTCGTGGTGGCGATGGGCCGCAAGGCCGGCCACCTCGCGCTCGGCATCGGCAAGGCCGCAGGCGCGACGCTGTCGATCATCCCCGAGGAGCTCAGCGGGCCGCGGGCGCGCCTGGCGACCATCGCCGACATCCTCACCGGCGCGATCGTCAAGCGCCTCGCCGCCGGTCGCAGCGACGGAGTGGCCGTGCTCGCCGAGGGGCTCGTGGAGATCCTCCCGGAGGAGGACGTGATCGGCCTCGCGGGCGTGGAGCGCGACGCCCACGGGCACATCCGCATCGCCGAGATCGACTTCGGCAACATCGTGAAGGCGGAGGTGCTGCGGCGCCTGGTGGATCTCGGGCTCGCGCCCACCATCGTCGCCAAGAACATCGGCTACGAGGTGCGGTGCGCCGACCCTATCCCGTTCGATATGGAGTACACACGCGACCTCGGGTACTGCGCGGCGCGCTACCTGCTCGAGGGCGGGACCGACGCCCTCATCAGCATGCAGCGCGGCCAGTTCGCCCCCATCCCCTTCGACGAGATCATGGACCCGGTGACCGGCCGGATGCGCGTCCGCATGGTCGACATCCAGTCCGACCGGTACAAGATCGCGCGGAGCTACATGCTGCGGCTGCGGCGCGAGGACTTCACCGATCGGCACGAGCTCGCGCGGCTCGCCGCGGTCGCCAAGACGACGCCGGAGGCGTTCCGCGAGCGCTTCGGCTACCTCGCGGAGGACGAGGTCGCTCCCATGTCGCTCCACGGCCTGCGGGCCGCGGCGCCTACTTCTTGAAGAGCTTTCCGAACAGGCCGCCGAGCGACTCTTCTTGGCCCTTCTTGCCGCCGGGGCCCGGCTTGCCGGGCGCGGTCGAGGGCTTGCGCATGTTGTAGAGGCGGATCTCGCGCATCGCCTCGAGGTTGCGCGGGTTCATGTCGGCGACGGTCTTGAAGTCCTTCATCGCCTCTTTCATGTTCTCGATGCGCTTGTGCAACATGCCGCGGAAGAAGAACGCGCGCTCGCAGTTGCCGTTCTTCTTGATCGCGCGGTCGAGGACGCCGATCTTCTCGAGCGTCTTCTCGCGGCCCATGTTCTCGGGGCGCTGCGCGTCGAACCAGATGACGACGGCCTCGTATTCGACCTGCTCCGGATCGAGCTGGTAGGCCTTGCGCGCGAGCGGCTCGGCCTGCGCCGGGTCGTTCTTCTTCAGGAAGAAGTCGCACTTCTGGAAGATCTGCGCGGCCTCGAGCACGGCCTGCACCTGGGCTTGCTCGTCGGGCGTCCCGCCGCCCTCTTTGATGAGGCGGTCGTAGTCGCGTCGACGCGCCTCGTCGGTGAGCGTCGCGTGCGCCTCCGACATGTGGGAGAAGACCTTGGAGCACGCGTCGCGCGCGTCGGAGAGCGCCGATGGGAGGCGGTCGGGGTGCCAGATCTTGGCGAGGGTGAAGAAGGCCTTCTGGACGTCTTCTTTGGTCGCGCTCGGCTTCACCCCGAGCATCTCGTAGTAGTTCTGCCCGCCGATGCCGTCGGCGCGCGCGACGATTTGCCGATAGAACGCGGCCTGTTCGGCGGTGGGCTGCGCCATCGGCCTCGACGGTGGCACGGCGTCAGCCGCGGCCATCTTCGACGCCGACTGCGGGGGCAGGGGCGGCGGCGCCGCGGGCGCGGTGCGGATCGCGGGGGCCGAGACCGGCGGCGCGATCATCGGCTCCGTCGGGGGGGCGGGCGGCGCGACGGGCGCGGCGACGGGGGGCGCGATCGGGGCTGCGATGGGAGGCGCGATGGGCGCGGCGACGGGGGGC
>JAEUKG010000189.1 GCA_016794325.1 Myxococcales bacterium
GTGCAGTTGTTTCCGTGGCTTCGATGCGGTTCATGTCGTGCAGGGCGGCCATCGTGGTTCTCCTTGGGCGAAAGAGGACTGGGTTTGTCTAGGTACGGTTGAGGCGTTCTGCCAGGGGGTATTTGTACCGATCGGTACGAATTTCACCCGACCGTCACTGCTCCGCCTCGGAGGCGAAGACGTGCGCGAACGCGATCGCGCGCAACGGCTGAGGTTGCGAAGGCGCTCGTTCGGTGGTGGGTCCCGCACGTCGATCGACGTGCGCGTCAGCTCAGATAGCGCCGCGACAGGTGACGAATCGCCTCTTCGGTGGCTGCCTGGATTTGCTGGCGAACCTCGTCTTCCGACGCGCGAGCATCCACCAAGATTCCCAGCGACCCGCCAGCCTCGGCGAAAAAACCGCCGGACAGACGCCCGTCGTCGCCGTCGCGCGCGTCGCGCGTGAAGTCGAGCGCCTGCACCGGCAGCGTGAACGAGCGACCGGCGACGTCCACTTGGACGAAGCCGAGGAGCTTGCCGCCGTAGGTGTCGTCCGCGCCGACCATGCGCGTGAACCTAAGCACCCGCGCCCGCCTGGCAAGGGGCGTGCGCGGCGCGCGCGGGACCGTGGCGCCTCGGGGGACGAGGCGTGTATGCTCGGCGGCCCCGCGTCGCGAAGGCCTGCGCGCCTTCCTCAGCGCCGCGTGGCTCGAGGGAGGAAACCCATGCAGATTGCAATGATTGGTCTCGGGCGGATGGGCGGCAACATGGTTCGGCGGCTCCTGCGCGGGAACCACGAGGTCGTCGTCTACGACCGAGACGCGGCGGCGGTGGAGAAGCTCGTGGGCGAAGGCGCGAAGGGCGCGACGTCGCTCGCGGACCTCGTCTCGAAGCTCAAGGCGCCGCGGGCGGCCTGGGTGATGGTCCCCTCGGGCGCGCCGACGCAGGCGACGATCGACGAGCTCGCCGGCCTCATGGAGAAGGGCGACATCGTCATCGACGGCGGCAACTCGAACTTCCGCGACTCGATGCGCCGCTCGGCGGAGCTCGAGAAGAAGGGCCTGCGCTTCCTCGACGTCGGCACCTCGGGCGGGATCTGGGGCCTCGAGGTCGGCTACTGCATGATGATCGGCGGCGACAAGGGCGCCTACGAGCATGTCCTGCCGGGCCTGGTCACGCTCGCCCCCAAGGATGGCTGCGCGTATTTCGGCAAGGCGGGCGCCGGGCACTTCGCCAAGATGGTCCACAACGGCGTCGAGTACGCGATGATGCAGTCGTACGCCGAGGGCTTCGAGCTCATGAAGGCGAGCGAGTTCGGCTACGACCTGCGCGAGGTCACCCACGTGTGGAACCAGGGCTCGGTCGTCCGCTCGTGGCTCCTCGAGCTCTGCGAGCGCGCCTTCGTGAAGGATCCGGAGCTCAAGCAGCTCAAGGCCTACGTCGACGACTCGGGCGAGGGCCGGTGGACGGTCAACGAGGCGGTCGCCCACGCGGTGCCGGTGCCGACGATCGCGGCGTCGCTGTTCGCGCGCTTCACGTCGCGCCAGGAGAGCTCGTTCGCGATGCGCGTCTTGGCCGCGCTCCGCAACGAGTTCGGCGGCCACGCGGTGAAGAAGGCCTGAGCGCGCGCCCGCGCGCGACGAGAGTGTGAGCGACGCCGGTGGGCGCGCGCGCGGCGACGCGCCCGCCCGGCGTGGACGTCGGGGACGAAGACAGAAACGGAGACGCGAGCGCGATGACGAACCCTCTGCGAAACGGGCTGATCGAGGACCGGACCGGCGACGCGTGCGCCGTCGTCATCTTCGGGGCCTCGGGCGACCTCACCCGGCGCAAGCTGATGCCTGCGCTCTACAACCTCGCGGTGAGCCGCTCGCTCCCGAGCGGCTTCGCGGTGGTGGGCGTCGCGCGCCGCGAGAAGACCCACGACCAGTTCCGCGCCGAGATGAAGGAGGGCGTCGGGACCTTCTCCCGCCGCAAGCCGGTCGACGCCGCGCTCTGGGCCGACTTCGAGCGCGGCATCAGCTACGTCGCGGGCACCTTCAGCTCGCAGAAGACCTACGAGGACCTCCGGGCGCACCTCGAGGCCCTCGACGCAGAGCGCGGCACCCGCGGCAACCGCCTCTACTACCTCGCCGTCCCACCGTCGGAGTTCAGCGCGATCCTCTCGGGCCTGAAGAGCGCGGGGCTCGTCCAGCCGCCGAGCGCGGCCCGCGAGGGCGGCCCGTGGACGCGGGCGGTCGTCGAGAAGCCCTTCGGCCACGACCTCGCCAGCGCCCGGGCGCTGAACGACGGCGTCGCCGCGAGCTTCGACGAGAGCCAGGTGTTCCGCATCGATCACTACCTGGGCAAGGAGACGGTCCAGAACCTCCTCGTCTTCCGCTTCGCCAACAGCCTCTTCGAGCCGCTGTGGAACCGCGAGCACGTCGACCACGTGCAGATCACCGTGGCCGAGGACATCGGCATCGAGGGCCGCGGCAAGTTCTACGAGGCCACCGGCGTCACCCGCGACATCGTGCAGAACCACCTGATGCAGCTCCTCTGCCTCACCGCGATGGAGCCGCCGATCTCGCTCCACGCCGACGCGGTGCGCGACGAGAAGGTGAAGGTCTTGCGATCGATGCGGGCCATGGAGCGCTCGCTCGTGCAGGAGAACGTCGTGCGAGGCCAATACGGGCGCGGCTCCACGCGCGGCGACGAGGCGATCGCGTACCGCGAGGAGCCCGACGTCGCCAAGGACTCGCGCGTCGAGACCTACGTCGCGATGCGCACGTTCGTGGACAACTGGCGATGGAGCGGCGTGCCGTTCTACGTGCGGGCCGGCAAGCGGCTCGCGCGGCGCGTCACCGAGATCGCGGTGCAGTTCAAGAAGGTGCCCCCCACCCTCTTCCGCGCGCCCGACGGCGGCATCACGCCCAACGTCCTCGCGATGCGCATCCAGCCCGACGAGGGCATCGCGCTCCGGTTCACCACCAAGGAGCCGGGGCAGCACACCGTCCTCCGCGACGTCGCGATGGACTTCCGCTACGGCTCCGCGTTCGGCTCCAACACCCCCGAGGCCTACGAGCGCCTCCTCCTCGACTCGATGCGCGGCGACGCGACGCTCTTCACCCGGCGCGACGAGGTCGAAGAGCAGTGGTCGTTCATCGACCGCGTGTTCGACGCCTGGCGCGCGGAGGCCAACGCCCCGCCGCCGGTGTACTCGTCGGGCTCGTGGGGCCCCGATCAGGCCGACGATCTCCTCGCCCGCGACGGCCGGCGCTGGAGGAAGCCGTGACCGGCAGCGCCGAGACCTCCGCGAGCGCCGTCGTCGGCCGCCTCGAGAAGGCCCTCCGCGACGTGTGGCAGGCGCCCGACGTCGAGCGCGGGAGCATCCCGCCCCGGTCGCGGGCGTGCACGATGAACCTCGTCGTCGTCGCCGGCAGCACCGAGCTCGCCGAGCGCTACACGCCGGTGGTGGACGAGGTGACGCGCTCGATCCCTGCGCGCTCGATCATCGTGG
>JAEUKG010001051.1 GCA_016794325.1 Myxococcales bacterium
CGAGCCGCAACCACGCGTTCGGCTGGGTGGCGGAGGAGGCGGTCGAGCACGCGCGCGAGCGCGTCGCGAAGCTCATCGGCGCCCAGAGCGAGAAGGAGATCGTCTTCACCTCCGGGGCGAGCGAGTCGAACAACCTCGCCCTCAAGGGCGTGGCCGAGTTCTACCGCGACAAGGGCGACCACATCGTCACCTGCGTCACCGAGCACAAGGCGGTGCTCGACACCGCGAAGCGCCTCGAGAAGGAGGGCTTCCGCGTCACGTACCTGCCGGTGGGCAAAGACGGGCGGGTCGACCTCGGGCAGCTCGAGGCCGCGATCACCGACAAGACGATCCTCGTGTCGATCATGCTCGCCAACAACGAGATCGGCACCGTGCAGCCGCTCGCCGAGATCGGCGCCATCACCCGCAAGAAGGGCGTGCTCTTCCACACCGACGCGGTGCAGGGGGTGGGCAAGGTGGACTTCGACGTTCAGGCGATGAACGTCGACCTCGCGAGCCTCACCGCCCACAAGATGTACGGCCCCAAGGGCGTCGGCGCGCTCTACGTGCGCCGCTCGAAGCCGCGGGTGCGCCTGGCGGCGCAGATGGACGGCGGCGGCCACGAGCGCGGCATGCGCTCGGGCACGCTCAACGTCCCCGGCATCGTGGGCTTCGGCAAGGCCTGCGAGATCATGCGCGAGGACGGCAAGGCCGAGGCCATCCGCCTCCGGGCTCTGCGCGATCGCCTGCAGAAGAAGCTCCAGGGCGCGCTCGAAGAGGTGCACGTCAACGGCTCCGTCGAGCACCGCCTGCCCGGCAACCTCAACGTGTCGTTCGCCTTCGTCGAGGGCGAGGCGATGATGATGGCGATCAAGGACGTCGCGGTGAGCTCCGGCTCCGCGTGCACGTCGGCGAGCCTCGAGCCGAGCTACGTCCTGCGCGCCCTCGGGGTGGGGGACGAGCTCGCGCACTCGAGCATCCGGTTCGGCATCGGGCGCTTCAACACCGAGGAGGAGGTCGACTACGTCGCCGACCTCGTCGTCCAGAAGGTGCAGAAGCTCCGCGAGCTGTCGCCGCTCTACGAGATGTACAAGGACGGGATCGACCTCGCGTCGGTCCAATGGGTCGCGCACTGAAGCTCTCGGCCGCGGGCGCTCCGCCCCGGCCACCCGCCCGAAGGTTTGGAGGACGAGGCCATGGCCTACAGCGAAAAAGTCGTCGAGCACGCCGAGAACCCGAAGAACGTCGGCACCCTGGACAAGAGCGATCCCAACGTCGGCACCGGGCTCGTCGGCGCGCCCGCCTGCGGCGACGTGATGCGCCTGCAGATCAAGGTCGGCGACGGCGGCGTGATCGAAGACGCCAAGTTCAAGACCTTCGGCTGCGGCTCGGCCATCGCCTCGTCTTCGCTCGCCACCGAGTGGATCAAGGGCAAGACGGTCGAAGAGGCCGAGCAGATCAAAAACGTCGACATCGTCGCCGAGCTCGACCTGCCCCCGGTGAAGATCCACTGCTCCGTCCTCGCCGAGGACGCCATCAAGAGCGCGATCGCCGACTACCGCGCCAAGCAGGCGGCGCGCCGCGAGTCGCAGGCGCCCGCCGCCGAGAAGCCCGGGGCGGGGGCACACCCCGCCGAGTGACGAGGTTCCCATGACCAGCACCCATCCCAACGTCGCTCCCGCTCCCGCTCCCGCCGCCGAGAAGGCGCCGGTGTCCGCGCCGCGCAAGCTCGGCATCACCGTGAGCGAGAAGGCCATCGAGGCGATCAAGCAGCAGATCCAGAAGCGGAACGTGCCCGGCACGTCGCTGCGGGTCGGCCTGCGCGGGGGCGGCTGCTCCGGCTTCTCGTACGTCATCGAGTTCCACGACGGCGAGCCGCACGCCCGCGACACCGTCTACGACCTCAAGGCCAAAGACGGCACCGACGTGCGCGTCGTCATCGACAAGAAGAGCCTCATCTACCTGAACGGCACCGAGCTCGACTGGGAGAAGACGCTCCTCCAGCAGGGCTTCAAGTTCCGGAACCCCAACGAGAAGGCGAGCTGCGGCTGCGGTCACTCCTTCACGGTGTGATCGCGCGCCACCCGCGCTCTCACGTGTGAGCCCCTTGGATCCGTTCCTCACCCTCGGCATCGAGCGCCGGTTCGAGGTCGACCTCGCCCGCGTCGAGCGCCAGCACCGCGAGCTGTCGCGCGCGCTCCACCCCGACCGGTACGTGTCGGCGCCGCCCGGCGAGCGCCGCGCGGCGCTCGAGCGCGCGGTCCAGGTCAACGAGGCCTTCCGGGTGGTGCGGGACCCGGTGCGCCGCGCCGAGGCGCTCTTCGCGCTCGCCGGCGTGCCGGTGGGCGAAGACCGCGAGCCCAAGGCCGCGCCCGCGTTCCTCATGGAGGTCATGGAGCACCGCGAGGCGCTCGCCGAGGCCAAGGCCGCGCGCGACCGCGCGGCGATCGAGGCGCTCGCGACCGCGGTGAGGTCGCGCGAGGCCGAGGCCGAGCGCGCGCTCGCCCGCGGGCTCGACGGCGGCGCCGATCCGGCGACCCTGGTGGGTCGCCTCGGTGAGCTCCGCTTCTACCGTCGGTTCCTCGAAGAGGCCGACGCCGCGCTCGAGGAGTGGACCGATGGCTCTCTTTGAGATCTTCGACCCCAAGGCCGCGCCCCGGCCGATCGGGATCGATCTCGGCACGACGAACTCCCTCGTCGCCTACGTCAAAGACGGGCGGCCCGAGGTCATCGCCGACTGCAACGCCGATCGCCTCCTGCCGAGCGTCGTCTTCTACGACGAGCACGGCGGCGCGGTGGTGGGGCGCGCCGCCCAGGCCCGCGCCGCCGAGAGCCCGCGCGAGACCATCGTGAGCGTGAAGCGCTGCATGGGCAAAGGCGGCGACGACCCGGAGACGCGCCGCCTTGGCCCGTACGCGTTCGCGCCCCCCGCCGAGGGCGAGGCCAACGTCGTCCGCTTCGACGTGCGCGGCCGCAGGCTCACCCCGGTCGAGGTGAGCGCCGACATCCTCCGCGCCCTCAAGCAGCTCGCCGAGGACGAGCTGCGCAGCGTCGGGCCCGCGGTGATCACGGTGCCCGCGTATTTCGACGACGCCCAGCGCCAGGCGACCAAAGACGCCGGGCGCCTCGCGGGGCTCGACGTGCTCCGCCTGCTCAACGAGCCCACCGCCGCCGCGCTCGCCTACGGCCTCGACAAGAAGAAGGACGGGACGTTCTGCGTCTACGACCTCGGGGGCGGCACGTTCGACGTGACGGTGCTCCTCCTCGAGGACGGCGTCTTCCAGGTCAAGTCCACCGGCGGCGACAGCGCGCTCGGCGGCGACGACATGGATCGCGCGGTGGCCGAGGAGATCTTCCGCGTCGCCGATCTCCCGCCCGAGCGCCGCACCCCCGCGATCATCCGCGCGGTCCTCGACACCTCGCGCGCGCTCAAGCACCAGCTCACCGAGCGCGAGGCCGCGAGCGCGCCGAGCCCGCTCGGCGTCGGGCCCGCCGAGCTCACGCTCGCGCGGTCGCGCTTCGACGAGCTCATCGCGCCCATCCTCGAGCGCACCGGCGTCGCCTGCCGCCGCGCGATGAAGGACGCGGGCCTGCGCGGCGAGGCCCTCGACGGCGTCATCCTCGTCGGCGGGGCCACCCGCGTCCCCGCGGTCCGCGCCTACGTGAAGAAGCTCTTCGGCAAGGAGCCCCTCGCCGACATCGATCCCGACGCGGTCGTGGCGATGGGCGCGGCGCTGCAGGCCCACCTCCTCGCCGGCGAGGGGCACAAGGACGAGGTGCTCCTCCTCGACGTCTTGCCGCTGTCGCTCGGCATCGAGGTCGGCGGCGGCGTGGTCGACAAGATCCTCCCGCGGAACACGACGATCCCCACCGGCGCCCGCGCCACCTACACCACCCAGGAAGACAACCAGACCGGCTTCCAGATCCACGTGGTGCAGGGCGAGCGCGAGCTCGTCGCCGACTGCCGGAGCCTCGCCCGCTTCACCCTGAAGGGCATCCCGCCGATGGCGGCGGGGATGGCGCGCCTCGAGGTGCGCTTCGACGTCGACGCCGACGGCATCCTCTCGGTCACCGCGAAGGAGACGACCACCGGGCTCGAGCAGCACGTCGAGGTCGTCCCCTCCTACGGGCTCGACGACGACGCGATCGAGGCGATGCTCCTCGACGCCCTCGACCACGGCGAGGAGGACCTCGAGAAGCGCAGGCTCGCCGAGGGGCAGGTCGAGGCCCACCGCATGGTCCTCGCCACCAGGAAGGGCCTCGCCGCCGACGCCGAGCTCCTCGCCCCCGGGGAGCGCGAGCTCATCGCCGCGGCGGTCGCCGCCCTCGAGGAGGCCGCCGCCGGCGCCTCTGCGGCCGCTATCCAGTCACGGATAAGCGACCTCGATCACGCCACCCGGGCCTTCGCCGAGCGGCGCATGAACGCCGCGATCGCGAAGGCCACCCTCGGCCAGCGCCTCGACGCGGTCGAGAAGACGGTCGAGCACGCCAAGGGCATCGACCTCGCCCACGCGGAGGGAACCCGTGCCGTTGGTTAAGTTCAAGGGATACGCCGAGGCCCAGGTGCCGATCGGCAAGAGCCTCCTCCAGGCCGCGCAGGAGGTCCACGCCCCCGAGGGCTACGCCTGCGGCGGCGTGTGCGCCTGCTCCACCTGCCACGTCTACGTCCTCGCCGGCGCCGATCTCCTCTCCGAGAAGGAGGACGAAGAGGAGGACATCCTCGACAAGGCCTTCGACGTGCGGGCGACGTCGCGGCTCGGCTGCCAGGCCACCATCGTCAAGGACGGCGTCATCGAGGTGGAGATCACCCGCGAGAGCCTCCAGGCCTACGAGAACGAGCACCCCGAAGAACGGGGAAAATACACCAAAGCCGGCTGAGCTCCGCGCCGCGCTTCGCTCGCGGCCACCGTGTCGGGTGGCGCCGCGGGGCC
>JAEUKG010001088.1 GCA_016794325.1 Myxococcales bacterium
CGAAGGAGTGGCGCCGGCCGAGGAGCCGCTCGGCCTCGCGGACGTCGCCCGTCGCGACCGCGGCGCGGACCCGCGTCGACGAGACCGGGCCCGCCTCGTCGGCCACGATCGCGCACTCGGCGGCGGCGAAGCCGAGCTCGCGGCCGAGCGCCTCCAGCGTGGCGACGTCGCCCGCGCGGCGCGCGCCGAAGCGGAAGCCGCGGCCGACCATCACCGACCGCGCGCGAAGGACGGTCGACAAGCGCGCCGCGAAGTCGCGCGGCGAGAGCGCCGCGAACGCGAGATCGAACGGCTGCACGTAGAGCCGCGCGACCCCCTCGCGCGCGAGGAGCTCGGCGCGGCGGTCCATCGTCGTCAGCAGGGCCGGCGACCCCTTGCCGAGGACCTCGCCCGGGTGCGGCGAAAACGTGAGGACCGCGAGCTCGAGGCCCGCCGCGGCCGCGCGCGCGCGCGCCTGACGCACGACCTCGGCGTGGCCGCGGTGGGCGCCGTCGAAGTTGCCGACGACCAGCGCGAGATCGCGATCGCTCCTCGTCGCGTCCTCGACCCAGATCGGGCTGCTCAAGGGTTCCTCGTGCACGCTTCGGGCACGGGGTTGTCGCGGCAGAGCGCCTCGCCCTCGGGGGTCGTCGGCGGGACGATCTCGAGCACGGCGCGCGTGCCTTGCGACGGGAGCACCGCCCGCGGGCGCGTGGTGCACGTGCGCGCGCCCGGGCTCCCCTCGCCCGGGCCGCAGCTCCCGGCCTCGTTCGGCACCGTCCACGCCTGACCGCTCGGATAGACGAGCGTCATCGCGTAGCGGCCGGTGGGGAGGCAGCCGCGGACCACCTGGCGCACCCCGGGGATGCCCTTGATCACCGCCTGCGGATCGAAGAGCGGCTTGTCGCCGGTCTCGGCGGGATCGGAGCTCTTGCCCGTCGTGTGCGGCGTCACCAGCACCGCGCCCTTGTCGGGCGCCCGCGACGAGATGCAGAGCGCCGCGGGGCGCACGAGCGCCGTCACGTGGTCGCGCAGCGCGCCCGCGGTCGGGGCGAGCGGGACCTGCCCCGGCGCGGTGGTGAGGAGCGAGTCCTGGTTCAGGGTGATCCCCTGGATGAGGACGATGGGCTGATCGCGGTTGCCTTGGAGCACCACGCTCTGGGGATCGGCCTTGTGGTCCTTGTCGTCGAGGAGCTTCGAGAAGACGACGAGGGGCCAGAGCGACGCGATCGACGCGTTCTCCGGGAGGGTGGTCCCTCGGCTCCAGGTGAGGATGCCGCCCGAGCCCGCGGGGGTCGCGGGGGAGATCTGGAGGCCGAAGGGCTTGGCGGGATCGGTCGCGTCCGAGAGCTCGGCCTGCGGCACGCCCCACACGAGCTTCGCCGCCTTGAACGACTGCTGGTAGGCGGCGATGGTCTGCGGGTTCACCGCCTTGGGCAGCGCGAGGACGTGGTGATCCTGGGTCATCACCAACGTCGGAACGTAGCGAGCGTCGCCGCGCGGGTTCGCGGGCGTGGACGCCGGCTGGGCGTCGGCCTCGGCGCCCTCGGGGTAGAAGTAGGGCCGCGTGAGGCGGATGGGCGCGCCGATGTTGACGGGGACGTTGTCGGCCACATATCCCGTTTGGGATGGCACGACGTAGGTGACCTCGCCCGCGGCGCTCTGCTGGGGCACGCCGACCGCGACCGGGAGGAAGACGGGGGTGTAGTTGGGGTTGGTCGCGTTCTTCGCGTAGTCGGTGAGGTCGATGAAGCCGCCTCCGATGTCGCCGGCCTCCGGGAGGTTCCGGAACTCGAAGGTCGGCAAGAACCGGCCGGCGCGATCGTAGAAGGCGGCGATCACGTATTCACCGCCGTCGAGGGGGGCGACGGTGAAGGGCGCCGACGCGGTGACGGTGTCGTTGTCGGGGCAGAAGAGCGCGTCGCCGGTGGAGCGGGGCTCGTTGGCGAAGAGGACGTCGCCGGGGACGGCGACGAAGTTCACCGGCTGCGAGGCGAAGCCGGTGGGCGGCGGCGGGTTCTTCTTGTCGAAGACGAGGACGATGGCGCTGCCGGTGATGTGCCCGCCGCGCGAGCAGGGCCGCGGGCCGCTGTAGGTCACCGTGCCCCGGATCACGCCGCGGGCGGCGAAGAGCCGGCGGTCGTTGCGCTCGTCGTCGATCGGCACCGGATCGCAGCCCTTGGCGACGAACGCGCCGAGGAGCACGGCCGAGAGGGCCACCGAAGTCGTTCGCCGCTGCATGGTCAGACTCGCCTCGACATGGTCAGAACCGGTAGGTGACGAAGCCCATGACGCGCCGCTGGACGAGCTGCCCGAAGGGGTGCTCGCGGTGCTGGACGCCGATCGTGTTCCAGGCGGCGAGGCTGACCTCGGCCTGGTCCTTGAAGAACCTGTATCCTACACGCGCATTGAGGAGGGTGTAGGCCGAGAGGTTGAAGCGCTGCAGCACCACCTGCTGGCTCGCGAGGTCGGTGACCTGCTCGGCCCACACCTGGTCGGAGATGAAGTGGAAGTCGACCGAGGCGTCGATGCCGACGCGGGTGCGGAGCTGGACCCCGGCGTTGACCTTGTGCTGCGAGGTGCGCTGGTCGTCGACGACGATCGCCTTCTGCTCCGGGGTGCAGCTCGAGTTGTCCTGGTTGATCAGGTTGAGGGTGTAGTTGCCGTAGACGTCGAGGCCCTCGACCGGGAACGCCCGCACCCCCGCCTCGGCGCCGAACACGTTGAAGAGCTGGCACTGGTTGGTGAAGCCGCCGAGGAAGAGGGGGTAGAGCCCCGTCTGGGGGTCGATGCGGCCGAGGCCGCGGCCGATGTCGGCCACCGTGACCGGCCGGATCCCCGCGAGCTGCACGAGGTCGGTGACGCGGTTGTAGAAGAGGGTCGCGTCGCCGACGAGGAACTCGGCGTCCTGGGTGCGATAGCCGAGCTCGGCGGAGATGATCTTCTCGGCCTGGACCTTGAAGCCGCGGTCGTCGGAGCGGACGCCCTCCGACAGGAGCGCGCCGCCGGTGACGGGGAGCTGGATCGGCAGCTCGAGGTACGACTCGAGGAAGGTCGGCTTGCGGAAGCCCGTGCCCACGCTCGCGCGGACGCTGGACTGCTTCGTCGGCTTGACGATGGCCGTCCCGCGCGGCGACTGCATGAACTTCTCGAGGTACGGCACGTAGTCGACGCGGTAGTCGGCGACGAGGGTGAAGCGGTCGCCGAGCTTGAGCTCGTCGTGGAGGAAGACGCCGTAGTGGTGCTCGAAGCGCTTGCGGTCGAGGTACGTCCACTCGACGTCCTTGTAGCGGTACCAGCCGCCCACCCGGAGGTCGTTCTTCGACGACGCGCCGAGGGCGAAGCTGCCTTTGTAGAGCGCCTCGCCGTCGACCACGTTCGCCTCCGCCCGCCCGGGCAGGAGCGACTGGCCGATGCTCTGCACGTTCAGCGTGTTGTCGGCGCGGAGGCGGTTCCAGAAGACGCGGCCCTCGAGGTGCTTCCAGTCGAAGTTGCCGGTGAGGTCGGTCGACGAGACGTTGTCGAGGACGATGTCGTTGAGGGGGCCGATGCCGAGCGCCTCGTGGGTGCCCTGGACGAGCCCGCCGCCGAGCCCCACCGAGAGGTCCTTGGTGATGTAGCGCGTGCCGCGGAGATCGAAGCGCGTGGTGCGCGACGCCTGCACCTGATCGGCGATCCCGAGCACGATGTCGGCGCGGCCGTTCGGCACCTCGCGCGACCACCGGGGGACGTAGTCGTAGCCCGCCGACGCGCGCCACCCGAAGTCCGCGGTGTTGCCGGTGGCCCAGAAGCTGCCGTGGGTCTGCGACTGGGTGCCGTAGCCCGCCGACACGCCGTTCTTCCCGACGCCGGGCTTCTTGGTGATGATGTTGATGACGCCGCCGAAGGCGTCGGCGCCGTAGAGCGCCGCGCTCGGCCCGCGCACGACCTCGATGCGCTCGATGTCCTCGACGCCGATCGGCAGGAGCTGCCAGAAGGTCGCGCCGAGGAGGTCGATGTACACGCTGCGTCCGTCGACGAGGACGAGGACCTTGTTCGAGAGCCGCTGGTTGAAGCCGCGGATCGACACCTCGCTCTGCCCGCCGGTGACCTGCATGATCTCGACGCCGGCGAGGCGCCGCAGGAGCTCGGGGATCTTGGTGATGCCCGACAGACGGATGTCCTGCTCGGTGACGATCGAGACGGAGTTGGGGGCGTCGAGCGGGCTCTGGGCGCCCTTGCTCGCCGTCTTCACCGTCTCGGCGAAGACGTCCTCGGTGCGCGCCTGCCCGATCTCGGCCGCCGGCGGGGGCGTCGGGGGCGGCGGCGGCGGCGGCGCCACGGTGGGCGGGCACGACGCGCTGGGCGTCGGCGTCGGCGTCGGCGTCGGCGTCGGGGTCGGCGTCGGATCCTCCGGCTTCTCGCGCGACTGGGCGAGGCTCGCCTGCTGGCGCTTCAGGCGCGCGTCGAGGTTGCCGATGATCTGCTGCACCTCGTCTTTGTCGGGGGGGTTGCCCTCGACGTACTTCTTGAAGAACTCGATCGCGCTCTCGAGGTTGCCGGCCTCGGCGTAGGCGCGCCCGATGTTGTAGAGCACGTTCGGGTGCGGGAGGATCTCGTACGCCTTCTGCAGCTCGGCGATGCCGTCGTCGTATTTGCCGGCGGTGATGAGGTCCATCCCCTTCTTGAAGTGGACCCGAGCCTCGGTGCGGGCGTCGGCGGACGCGACGCGCGCCACGACGAGCGCGCACACGACGGCGAGGACGAAGAGCGCCGCGCGTCGCCAGGCGACGCCGAGCACGCGGGTTCGCGGCGGCCGCATCATCGGGCCGCGAGGTTACCACGAGCCGTGATCAGTACGGGACGTCTTTGAAGCCGGCGGGGCCGCTGCTCTCGGGCCGCGCGCTCGCTGTGCCGGGCGGACGGGCCACGCCCCCTGGCGCCTTCGTGAGGTGGACCTTCACCGGGCCGTCGGCGAGGCGCACGTCGCGCGACTCGACCTTGAAGCCGAAGCGGCTGAACGAGAGCTTGTGCACGCGCGCCGGGTCGGCCTCGGCGCCGCGGTAGACGAGATCGCACGGGGTCGCGGTGCACACCTCGACGCCGTCCTCGCGCACGCTCGCGCCGTCGGGATCGGTCGTCACGCGCAGCTTCACGAGCTCGCCGCTCGGAGCGGCCGACGCGGACGCGGGGGTCGCGACGGTGGCGGTCGTGGTCACGGCCGCGGTGGCGGTCGCCTTCGGCGGCGCCGCCGAGAGCGTCGGCGACTCCGACGCCCCGGAGGCCGCGGAGAACGCTGCGAACGGGGAGCCGCCCGCCGTCGCCCGGAACGCGAGGAGGCCCGCGCCCGCGCCGACGGCGATCGCTGCGAGCACCGCGAACGGGATCCACAGCCGCGAGCCTTGTTGGGGGATCGTGGCGCCGTACGCGGACTGCGAGAGGTCGGCGCTGGCGAGCGGCATCGGCGTCGCGCTCGCGGAGATGGTCGACGGGGGCCGCCCGAGGATCGCCGACTGCGCCGACGACGTGACGGCGGGGGGC
>JAEUKG010001128.1 GCA_016794325.1 Myxococcales bacterium
CCTCCCCGATGGCGGCGACGCCGACGGCGCGGTGCCGTCCTCGTGCGGCGACGGAGGAGCACCAGGAACGCTGGATCCGAGCTTCGGGGACGGCGGAATGGTGTGGCTCAAGTACGCTGGATCTCAAGCGTCTGGGGTCGCCGTCCAGAGCGACGGCAAGCTCATCGTCGTCGGGGCGACCCAAGCTGGGTTCGCGGTGATTCGGCTGCTCCCGACTGGAGCACTCGATCCCAGCTTCGGCACGAACGGCCTCGTCACGACCTCGATCGGGAACACGGGCTTCTACTCCGCGGTCGCCGTTCAGGGGGACGGTCGGATCGTTGCTACCGGCGGCGCCCAGTTCAACGACAACCGCTCCTACGATTTCGCGGTGGCCCGGTACCTCGCGGACGGTGGGTTGGATCCGAGCTTCGGCGAGGCAGGCGTTGCGACCACGAGCTTCGGCCCAGGCCCCTTTCAGGATGACTATCCAAGGTCGATCCTCGTGCAGCCAGACGGACGGATACTCGTTGGCGGGTATAGCGAAACGAACAGCGTCACCTCGACGGGGAACTTCGCTCTCGCGCGATACAACGACGATGGTTCGCTCGACGGGACGTTCGGCAACGGCGGCAAGGTCGTCATCGACGTGCAGGCAACGTCCGACGCACCCGGCGTTGTTGCGCTCCTTCCAGGGGGCAAGATCGTGGTGGCCGGGGGTACCGCTGAGACGGCAAGTGCTTCTGCCCGCTTCGATGTCTCGGCGGTCCGCCTGAATTCCGATGGTTCGATCGACACGTCCTTCGCGGATGCGGGTGTCCTCGTCACCAACTTCGGCACTACGGCGAACAGTCCAATCCGGGCGATTGCTCCCGACACCCTCGGCCGCGCAATTCTCGTCGGCCGGCTGCCCAACGCAGCCGTGGGCCCTGACTTTGCGGCGGTGCGTATCGGCTCGACCGGTGCGCTCGACACGAGCTTTGGCGATGGCGGCGTGGTGACGACGGATTTGGGCTCAGGAGAAAGCAGCCAGGCCGCTCTCATCCAGCAGGATGGGAGACTCGTCCTTGCAGGCACGACCGGGAACGACCGATACACGAGAGCCATCGCCCTCACTCGGTACACCTCCGATGGCACGCTCGATCCGACGTTCGGGCTGGGCGGATCTGCCCTGACCCCACCTCCGCCGAACTCCGATCTCGGCGCGGAAGCGGCGGCCCTCACTCGCTGCGGTGTCGTGACCGTGGGTGTGTGGATCTACAAGGACGGCGCCGTAGACAAAGGCGCCATCGGGATTGCTCACTTTCGCCGCTGAGTACGACGCCGCAGTCCGCGGCAAGAAGAGAGCAACCAGGGGGAGACCATGACCACGGAGTGCACGGTTTCAGGAGTCATCGTCGCCGGAGATGCGGTCTGCGTGACCGGCTGGGATGCGGGACCACCCAGTCGCCCCATCGCTGCAAGGGCAACTGCGGCAAACCTCGCGACCTCGAAGAGCGTGTTTGGCATCGCGGAGACCTTCAGTGGCGGGGGCACCGTCGTGGATGTTCGCACGGCGGGGGAAGCCTTTGATGCTTCGCTCTTTCCCGCCGGCTCCCCTATGCTCATCGGCACAGGAGCAGGAAGCTCGCACGTGGTCGCGACCGACATCACGCAGGGGGCCGCCGCGAACCAGTGCAAGCTCATCCGTGTCCACCGCCCCAACGGCTCCGAACATGTCGTCGGCACGTGTGACGAGAGCGGAAACATCATCGTCCAGCCGCGCGCGAGCACGGACACGTCCGCGCCGCACGTTTACAACGTGCGCGCCTACGGCGCCATCCCGAGCGGGACAATGCTCTGGGACGCCCAATTCGCGGGCGCCCTCCCGGGCAGCGTCACCCTCGAGAGCGCCTCGCTCACCGCCGCCGACGCCGGCAAGCACGTCTACCTCCTCGGCGCCTCCAAGAACGCCGGCACCGGCGTCGTCACCGATCTCGTGACCACCCTCGCGACCGCCGGGGTCGGCACGTCGACCACCGCGACCGCGGCCGATCAGCAGGTCGTCGACGGCGCCGCCGTCCTCTGGTCCGGCGCCGACAATCGCCCCGCCATCGAGGCCGCGATCGCGGCGATCCCCACCACCGGCGGCGTCCTCTTCTTCCCCGCGGCTGCCGAGGGCTACGTCATCACCACCCCGCTCGTGGTGCCCGAGTACGTCGAGGTCCGCTTCGACCAGGGGGCCGTGCTCCTCCTCGCCGGCACCACCGTCACGTTCCAGGGGCGCGTCATCGCCCATCCCAGTCAGCACATCTTCGGCGGCATCGTGCACTACGCCGACGCTCCGGCCCTCATGATCACCGGCACTGCCGGGGTCGATCCGCTCCCGACCGTCACCGGCAGCGCCGCCCTCGGGGTCTACGCGCTCCGCGTGGCGATCACCCTCGGCGGCGTGCGCGGCGTCGCCGAGCTCGAGTTCAGCGACGACGGCGGGCGCACTCGCTCCACCCACACCGTCCCCGCCGGCGGCGTCTTCCCCGTCCCCAGCGGCCGCCCCGTCACCGTCACCTTCCCCGCCGGCACCTACCAAGACGGGAGCACGCCGAACCCCGCCCCGCCGCCCGTCCTCCTCCCGCGTGACGTCTACAACTGGGGCTGTGCCGGCATCCTCTTCACTGGCCTCGCGCGCACGAGCGAGATCCACGCCGCCTGGTTCGGCGCCGCGCTGGGCGAGGGCGGCCTGCGCGGCGACGACCTCCCCACCCAGGCCGCGATCGACTCCGTCGCGCCCGCCAGCAGCGCCACCATCGTCCTCCACCCGACCCCCGAGGGCGTCATCGCCCCCTTCTTCCGACGCTCCGTCCGCGTCCGCCGAGGGCACATCATTCGGGGGTCCGCCGGCACTCAATCCGACAACGGCACCGTCGTCTACTGCGACCACCTCGTCACCGGCTTCGTCGTCGAGAGCCTCTTCACCTCCGACGACGGCGGCGCCGGCGTCCTCGCGGTGTTCCGCGACTTCGCCATCGTATCCCAGTACGGACAGGAGCCCATCCCCACCTGGAAGAGCGCGCCACGGCCCGTCGCCGTCGGCGACCGCGTCTGCACCAAGTCCATCGACGCCGGCCTCCCGCCCCTCGAGCCCGATCCCGACGCCGACACCACCGCCGAGCCACGCTACTACCTCGAGGCCGTCGTCGGCGGCGCCACCATGCCCCTCGCGGCTCCCCCGACGAACCCCGGGCCCCTCGTCGGCGGTGGAATCGGCCGCGACGTCGTCGACAACGAGGTGCGCTGGCGCGCCTGGGTGCACTCCGGCATCTACGCCAAGGAGCAGTGCTACGTCGAGCGCGTCCGCATCAGCGCCTTCACCAACGCCGGCATCACCTACCAGGCGTCCGCCAGCTATGCCTACCCGGCAGGTCCGGGCTTCGCCAACGCCGGCGGCGCCGCGAGCTCGGGCATCGACACCTGCGGCGCAGGCGTCGCGGTGCTCGGCGCCGACGTCAACAACGCGACCTTCACCGAGATCGCCTGCGCCGGCATCGGCCACAACCTCTACGGCAGCGGACTGCCGCCCGCGGGGCTGAAGGGCGCCATCGCCTTCTGGGGCGAGGCCGAGGTCGGCGCGCGCTTCGTCTCGTGCACCGCCGACACCACCCCCGGCGGCCGCGGCGCCTACACCTCCGCCGAGGGCGGCGGCTTCGCCTCCGCCGGCGTCTTCATGGGCTTCCACGACGAGGGCGGCCTCGGCGTCCCCCACTTCGGCGCGGGCACCATCATCGGCGGCTATCAGAGCGGCTACACCGACAACACCAGCGCCCTCGTCCTCACCCAAGGCGCCGTCAAGAACTTCTACACCCGCCTCGTCCTCACGCGCATCGCCGGCACCCTGGCCGAGCTCCAGCTCCCGGGCAACGGCGATCCGAGCGGCCTCGAGAACGGCGTCCTCGCCGGGGCCACGAGCGACGTCCCCGGCTTCTGGAACCTCCACTACGGCGCGAACCTCCTCCCGCGCTACTGGGGCCTCCGCTTCGGCCAGGAGTCGTGTTTCCTCGCCTTCACCGTCACCGGCGCCGAGACCGGCGATGGTGAGCTGAATGGACCCTCGAGGCTCTGGCTACCGCAGGGAGCCTTCCGCGGCACCGCCGGCGGATATCCCGACTGGTATGAGTTCACGGGCGCCAGCGAGACCACCTCCACCTACGTCCGCGGCGGCAAGCGCAAGGTCGGCGACCGCTACCTCACCCCCGACGTCGTCGCCTCCCTCGGCTCCCCCGCCGAGCGCGTCGTCCTCACCGAGGGCTACGACGCCCTGCCCAACTATCCCGGTGGGGCTCCTCTTCCCGTCGTCGGCATTCCCGGCGACGGCGTCAACTCCTGGTCTTGGCGCTCCACCCAGGCCGGCCAGGAGCGCAAGGTCTTCCGCGCCACCACGAGCGGCAATACCGCCGGCCTCGGCGAGCCCGACGTCAGCGGCGCCGTCGTCCCGGGTGTCAGCGTCGTGGTCGACGGCGAGGTCAGCTGGCTGTACCTCGGCGACGTCCCCACCTTCGGCAGCGTGCTCCTCGGCGCCACCGTGACCGGCACCGATCCCGACGGCGTCGGCGTCGACCTCACCGACGAGGTCGAGCGCGAGCTCGTCCTCGCCGACGGCAGGGCCTACTCCCTCCGCGTGTCCGTCCTCGGGCGCGACCGCGGCGCCCCTGCCACCGTGGGACGCCACGTCTACGAGCTCCTCGTCACCGCGAACGGCGCGCTCACCATCGTCGACCCCGCGCCGCCGCCGGGCCCCCTGGTCGGCGCCGGCACGCTCCCCGCCGGCTGGGCCATCGCCCTCGGCACCGCCGGCCTCGCCCTCCGCGTCTCCTGCACCGGCGCCGTCGGCTCCGTCGTCGACTTCACCGCCCGCGTCGAGGCCACGCCCCTCCCCGCACTCGCCTGACGCCCCGAACTGCGTCGGGCTTCGAGCCGACCGAGCACCGGTCGGGATAGCCCCTTCACACACGTGTGTGAACACGTTCACCAGCGTGTATGAACACGTTCACCAGCGTGTGTGAACACGACTCACCGGCGTCCCCCCCGCTTCCGGTGCGGGCGCCGAGAGCGCCTCAGAAGGTGCCGCGGAGGCCGCCGCCTCCGGGACCGAGGTAGATCCCGGTGCTCGCGCCCGAGGACGGACACGCGGAGGGAGTAGGCCCTGCCGTCGGCGAGGACGAGCTCGCGCTCGACCTCGTCGGTGAGGTCGACGCCGACGCCGTCGGGATCGGTGCCG
>JAEUKG010001133.1 GCA_016794325.1 Myxococcales bacterium
CGCCCCGCCGCCAGCGCGACCGCAGGCAAGCGCCCCGGCAAGCGCGGTCCGCCCGCGCACACCGCGGCGTCGCGCCCCGGCGCGCCCAAGCCCTCGCAGGCGACGCACAGGGCGCCGACGAAGCGGCGCGGCCCCGCCCGCGCGAGCGCTCGGCCGAGCGGCGTCGCCGCCGACGTCTGGACGAAGCTGAACGACCCCCGGCTCGGTCAAGTCGAGGGCGCCCTGTCGAAGACCGGTGAGCACCTGCAGTGCGTGAGCGCTTGGGGCGCCCTCGACATGGTGGGCAACCTCCACGAGTGGGTGGCGACCGACCGCAGCGCCGCGCACGGCACGTTCGCCGGAGGCTACTTCCTCGACACGAGCCAGAACGGCGACGGCTGCCTCTACCGCACCGTCGCCCACGCCCACGAGTACCACGACTACTCGACGGGCTTTCGCTGCTGCGCCGACGTGGACACCTCGATCGCCTCGCGATGACGCCGCGGGCGCGCCTCTGGGCCGTCGAGCTCAGCCTCGCGTTGGTCCTCGTGGTCGCGTCGCACGCGGTGCCCACGTGGATCGCCGACGCGGTGTGGCTTGCCCTGCCGCGCGCGCGCTCGCTGGAATACGGCAACCTCCACGATCTCGTGAGCCTCGCGTTCGGCGCCCTCCTCGCCGTCCCGACCGCGCGGCAGAGCGGGCTCACCCTCGGGCGCCGACCCACGCTCGCCGTCGTGGCCGTCGCGCTCGCGCCGGTCCTCGCGACCGCGCTCGTCTATCCCAATTTGCCCACACGGCCGTTCGCCGGCCAGCGGATCGGGATGTGGCTCGTCTCCCCGTTCGCCCAGGACTTGCTCTTCGTGGGCTACCTCTACGGCCGCTTCGCGCGCCTCGCCCCCCCGACCGACGCGCGGCGTCCCCAGGCCGCGCTCCTCGCGACCTGCGGGCTCTTCGCGCTCTGGCACGTCCCGAATTTCTTCACGATGCCCGCGGGTTACGTCGTGTTTCAGCTCGGCTACACGTTCGCGGGGTTGTGCCTCACCGGCCTTTCGCGCCAGTGGACGCGCTCCGCCCTCTACGCGATGGCCACCCACGTGCTCGTGAACTTCATCGCGTGGATGACGCCTTGACCTCGTGATACCGTCGCGCGTCGATGAAGCTCGCCAAAGGTAGTCGGGTCGCGGTGTTGACCTCGGGTGGTGACGCGCCGGGAATGAACGCGGCGCTGCGAGGCGTCGCCCGCGTGGGCACCGAGCTCGGCTTCGACGTCGTCGGCGTCGAGGAGGGCTTCCAGGGGTTGGTGGAGGGGCGGTTCGTGCCGGTCTCGCTCCGCTCGCTCGACGAGGCCGCGCGGCGCGGCGGAACCGTGCTCGGCACGGCGCGCTGCAAGGTGTTCCCCACGCCCGAGGGGCAGAAGCGGGCGCGCGAGCAGATCGAGGCGAACATGATCCGCGGGCTCGTCGTCATCGGCGGCAACGGCTCGCTCACCGGCGCCCGCACCCTCGTCGGGTTCGAGACGAGCCACGGGCCGCTCCTCGTGGGCGGCGTCCCCGCGTCCATCGACAACGACCTCGGGTGCACCTCGATGGCGATCGGCGTCGACACCGCGATGAACACCATCGTCGACGCGTGCGACCGCATCCTCGACACAGCCGCCGCCCATCGACGGACGTTCCTCGTGGAGGTCATGGGGCGCGACTGCGGCTACCTCGCGATGACGGCGGGGATCGCGGCCGGCGCCGACGCCGTGATCGTCCCCGAGATCGGCAAGAGCGAGGACGAGATCGTCGACCAGGTCTACCGCACCGTCGAGCGCGCCTACGCCGGCAGCGACGCCCGCCGCCGGGTGCTCGTCATCAAGGCCGAGGGCGTGAAGATCGACGCCGCGAAGCTCAAGGAGCGCGTGGACGCGCTCGTCGCCGACCGCCTCAAGGACGTCGACTCGCGTGTCACCGTGCTCGGGCACGTCGTCCGCGGCGGCACCCCCACCGCCTTCGACCGCCTCTTGGGCGCCCGCCTCGCCAACGCCGCGGTGCGCGCGATCGGCGACGGCATGAGCGACTTCATGGCGGGCTGGTACGGCCCGGGGATGAAGACCCCGCCCTGCAACTACGACCCCTACGTCGTGCTGCCGAACCTCGGCGACGTCCTCACCGAGACCCAGAACCTGATGCGCGGCGAGTCGATGATCGCGCAGTGGCGCAAGCGCGTGTACCAAGAGGTCGAGAGCATCCTCAACCGCTGAGCGGCGCGCCGCTCGTCGCTGTACATTTCGAGATAGCGCGTCCCCTCAGGGGATCGCGCTGTTCAGCTGCTGCTGGAGCAGACTGTCGACCGACGGCTTCGCGGGCTGGGGAGGCGGAGGCGGCGCGGCGGGCGGATCGGCCTTCGCGGGCGGATCGGCCTTCGCGACGGCCGCGGGCTTCTTGGGCGGATCGGCCTTCGCGGGCGGATCGGCCTTCGCGGGCGGCGAGGGCGGCGGCAACGCGGCGGCGACCTTCGGCGGGTCCTTCTTCGGATCGACCGCCGGCGGCGGATCGACCGCCGCCGCCGTGGCGGGGGGCTTGGCCTCCGGCTCCGGCTTGGCCTCGGGCGGCTTGGCCTCGGGCTCGGGCTTCACCTCGGCGGGCTTCACCTCGGGCTGCGCGACGACGGCGATGTCGGTCGGCTTGCCCTTCACCGCCGAGAACGTCACCGCGTCGTCCGCCTTCGCGACTGGCTGACCCGCGGACTGAGGCGCCTGCGCCTGTTGGGCGCGCTGCGCTCGCATCCCGAGCACGACCGCGCCTGCAGCAGCGCCGATCGCGACGAGGCCGACGAGCGCCATCACGATCTTGCCGCCCGCGGAACCGCGCTTCGGCGCGGCCTTCACCTGCATCGTCGTCTTCGCCGGCGCCGCCGCGCGAGCCGCGGTAGGTGCAGGGCCGGCGGGGGCAGCCGCGGGAGCGGCCGCTGCGGTCGGCGGCGGCGCGGTCTTGGCGGCAGCCGCGCCAGCGACCGCCTCCTTGGCCGCGCGCATCGCTTGGGGCGTCAGCGGCATCGTGTGCTCCTGGACCGGAGCCCGCAGGTCGACGCCTTGCGCCTCGAGCGCGGCGAGAGCCTCCGCGCGGATGTCCTTCATCACGGCCTGCGAGGCCTGGATGGTCGGCATCTCGTTCGGCGTCGACACCGCGATGCGCGTCGGCTTCTCGTTGTCGGCGGCGTGGAGCGCGGCCTCGACGTTGCCCATCACCGTCGGCTTCTCGTGATCGGCCGGGCTCGCGGCCTCGGTGGCTCCCGAGCTTGGCTGGCCCTCCGCCGCCCGACGCAGCGCCTGCCCGAGGGCGATGCGCTCCAGCTCTTTGGTGTCGAGATCTCCGAGGCCCAGGATGTCGTCAAGCTTCGCCAACGGTCGCCTCCACGGAACTATCCAAAGAAAGTCTCACCCTTCCACCGCCACAAATCGAACGGTTTCGCACCGTCGCAGCGAGAGAAGTGCGAGGAAGCCGCTCATGGGGACAGCCTGTCGGTGTGGGTGCGACTCGAGGGGCGGCACCTCCCTCAGGCCCCCTCCCTCAGCCACCCTCGGAGGGAGCGTCGGCGGGCGCGTCGGCCGGAGCATCGACCCCGGCGTCGTTGACGACCGCCGGCACGTTGCAGGCCTTGTCGGTGCCAGGGATCTTGTCGTTCGGGCACGTGCACTTCGAGTGGTACTCGGGGTTTTGCACCTTCACGACCGCGCCGTACGTTCCGTTGACGGCGCCGACGACCGGAGCGAGGTCCTCGTCCGTCAGCCCCTTCGTCTTGAGGACGTCGACGGTGGTCTGGAGATAGACTTTGAAGTCCGCGTCGCGCAGGGTCATGTTCTGGTGCGCCTGCCCCATGCCGCGACAGGCCTGGCCCTTCGCGTCGACGGAGCCCGCGTATTTCGCGCCCGGGCACCCCAAGAACTCCGTGAGCTGATTGCCGAAGCACTGCTCGAAGTGCGCGCGCGAGTTGGCGCTGAGCAGCGTGATGTGCGCGCCGACGCGGCAGTCGAGCTCGAGCTTCGAGACGACCTGCAACCCCACGTCCTTCACCGCGGCCGCGCCGCCCACCTTCTCACAGAGCGCGCTGCTCGGCTGCAGCCCGCTGCTCCCGCCGCCGCTCCCGGAGCTCACCGAGCCGTCGGGGGACCTGCCCGAGTTGCCGGACGAGGTGCCGGGGTTCTCGTCGCTGAAATCGCAGGCCATGACGATCCCCGCACCAGACGCGAGCACCAGAGCCATCCAAGCAAGGCGCTTCTTCATTCGAGCCTCCTCCAGGGTCACAGGCAGTCACCAATGTTACAGCAAGGGCTGCGCCGACGTGCAAGGCGGAGACACACACCGGTCGCCCCACAAGTCGCACCCCCGTCCCGCGCGAGCCACGAGCGGACGGAGTCGGACTCGGTAGAAGTGCACGTTTCGCGTGTGGACGCCACGCCGACGCAACGCCACTTCTCGCGCCAAGATCATCCCGATCGATGTAGCCACCGTCCGCCGATGCACCTACACGGATCTCTTGGGGCGTTCCCCCAACCTGTGGGCCAGCACCCCCAAAGTCGATGTTTGCAGGCATCACCCTGACGTGCGCGCAAACAGCGTGGTGGTCCCTCGTTTCACCGCACAAAGTGCCAGTCCCGCTGTAACATCCGTGACACGGGCACACTGCATGCACTCTGCTCCGGCGCACATGCGGACCTCGATCGTTCTCGCGCTGTTGGTTCTGGGGGCGGCCGCTGGCTGCACCAAGCCGCGGTCGAGCGCGGTCGTGCAGACGGCGGACGTCGCCACGCCCGCGGCGACCGCGACGCCCGCCACGCCCGCGACGGAGGACACGCAGGCGCCGAAGTCCCGCCGCCGCCCGAGCGCCGTGGGGGTCTTCGTCGACGGCCGCGCGGTCGGCGTGCTTCGCGCGTCGGAGCTCCCGAGCGCCGTCCCGTCCAAGAAGCTCCGCCTCGGCGAGAAGGGCGAATACGAGGTCACTCGCTACGAGTTCACCAAGTACTTCGCCACGCTGGGCATCCCGGTCGACCGCATCCGCGCGGTGCACTTCCACGGCGGCTCGCGCGTCGCGATCATGGAGGGGGACGAGGTCCGCCGGACCCACGAGCACCTCGAGTTCTCGTTCGCCGCCGGCGACCACGGCAAGCCCCGCCTCCACCTCCCGTCGAAGGCGAAGTTCAACACCTCCGTCGACATGCTCTC
>JAEUKG010001201.1 GCA_016794325.1 Myxococcales bacterium
GCGACTCCGATGGCCGGGAGCTCGCGCGCCGCGCCGACGACGTGGCGCACGTAGTCCTCGATCTCCTTCATGAACGCCTCGAGCGAGCCTCGACCCCGCTCGATCGAGCGGAGCCGCGCCTCCCACTCGCCCGTCATCGCAGGGCTCTTCACGTGCGGGTGCACGCCGTCGACGAGCCGCTCGCCCTTCTCGGTCGCGCGGAGGGTCTTGCCCTCGCGGCGCACGTACCCGCGCGCCAGCAAGGTCTCGAGGATGCTCGCGCGGGTCGCGGCGGTGCCGAGGCCGCGCTCGCGCATCGCGTCGGAGAGCTCCTTGTCGTCGAGCGCCTTGCCGGCCGTCTCCATCGCCGTGAGGAGCGAGGCGTCGGTGAGGTGCGGCGGCGGCTCGGTCGACTTGGGGACGGCCTTCGTGGCCGTGACCTCACGGCGGTCGCCCTTCGCGAGGCCCGCGGGCAAGAGCGCATCCTCGCGGGGCCTCTTGCCGGGGCGCTCCGTCACCTTCCAGCCCTGCGCGACGACCTCCGACCCGTGGGCCTCGTAGGCGTCGACGGTGCCCTCGTGGGTGACGTGGGTGGTGATGCGGGTCGTCGCCACGACGTGGTCCGGGTGGTACGCGGCGAGGAGCCTCCGGCACACGAGGTCGTAGAGGTCGCGCTCCGTGCGCCCGAGCCCCGCGGGGGCGCGCGTCGTCGTGGGGACGATGGCGTGGTGATCGCCCACCTTCGCGTCGTCGACGAAGCGCCGGCCGAGCGCCCGCTCGCCCGAGCCCTCGGCCACGATCCCCGGGTAGCTCGGGGCGATGGCGGCCACGATCGCGGGGAGCTCGCGGGCGGCCTCGGTCGAGAGGTGTCGACTATCCGTTCGAGGATAACTCACGATCTTGTGCCGCTCGTAGAGCGACTGCAGCGTGGCGAGCGTCGCGCTCGCGGTCATCCCGAAGATGCGGTTGGCGTCGCGCTGGAGCTCCGAGAGGTCGTACAGCAGCGGGGGAGGGACCTCCCTCGTGGCGCGGGTGACCTCGGCGACGGCGGCCTCGCCGCGCTCGGCGCGGTCGACCACCGCGCGCGCGCGCTCACCGTCCGCGGGGAGGCGCCGCGCCTCCGGGCCCTTCACGCCGGGGAGCACGTACGTGCCCTCGTAGGAGACCTCGTCGCGGTCGTCGCCGGGCGGCGAGAAGCGAGCGCGCACCTCGAGGTAGGGCACGGGCACGAACGACGCGATGGCCCGATCGCGCTCGACGATCATGGCGAGCGTCGGCGTCTGGACGCGACCGACCGAGAGCACGTCGCCCCCGAGGAGGCTGTACGCGCGCGAGAGGTTCATGCCCACGAGCCAGTCGGCGCGGCTCCGGCCCCGCGCGGCGTCGGCCAGGCGGTCGAAGTCCGAGGCGGGGCGGAGGGCGCGCATGCCCGCGCGGATCGCCTCCGGCGTGAGCGACGAGATCCAGAGCCGCTTGGTCGGCTTGCGGGAGCCGGCGTGCTCCGCGATCGTCCGGAAGATGAGCTCGCCCTCCCGCCCGGCGTCGGTCGCGCAGACGACCTCGGCCACCTCGGGCGCGCGGAGCAGCCTCTTCACGACGGCGTATTGCTCCTTCGTCGCGTCGCTCGGGACGAGGGGCCAGCTCTCGGGGAGCATGGGGAGGCTCTCCAAGGACCACCGCTTCCACGCGGGGTTCATCTCGTGGGGCTCGGCGAGCTCGACGAGGTGGCCGATGGCCCAGGTGACGAGGAACCCCTCGCCCTCGAGGTACCCCTCGCGGCGAGCGCGCGCGCCGAGGACGGCGGCGATGTCGCGACCGACGCTCGGCTTCTCGGCGACGACGAGGGTGAGAGGCACGGGATCGACCTCCGTATAGCGCGCGCTCTCGGCTCCTGTCTCCATGCCGCGCCCGTTGCGAGCCCCATGCCTGCGCGCCGCGCGGGGTTCTCTCGTGCCCGAGGGTGGCCCGGACAGTCGCGAGGTGGCCCGGGCCACCCGCGGACCCTCCGGCGACCTTGCCCGGCGGGGCCCGACGCACCCCGGCCGGAAATAGGCAGCATGCTGCCCAATCTCGCGGCCGGGGGATCGGCCGCAGGGGGCGGCCGGGGATCGGGCCGCAGCGAGCGAGCGGGGGATCGGCTCTGGGAACACGCCGAAAAATAGGCAGCGTGCTTGCCCAATCTCGCGGCCGGGGGATCGGCCGCGGGAATTCGTTCGCCGGCCAACGAATCCTCACCGCCCCTCTCGACGACGGCGCCAGCGCCGCTTTTCGGTGAAAGCGCGCGGTGTTGTGTAAGTTGCCTACATTATCCCACCCCACCTACGATGCTGATGGACATGGGCCTCAGCACGCGCGTCGCCATCGCCATCGCGTCCCTCGGGGTCGGCTCGTGGCTCGGCCTCGGCCGCCCGGCGATGGACCGCGGCGGCCTCGACCGCGTGCGGTCCTCGCTCGCGCCGCTCGCGTCGGTCGCGGCTTCGGCCCCCGACCTCTTGCCGCCGCCGCCGCAGGTCGGCGCGAGCGCGACCCCCGCGCCCTCGGCGTCGGCACCCGCGGCGGCGCCGAAGCCCACGCCCGCGGCGCGCCCGTGGCCGCGCCTCGACCCCGACGCCGACCTCGAGCGGGCGTGGCTGCACGCCGAGGGGCCGGCGCACGACCGCCGCGACGCCAAGCGCCTGGTGACCTTCACCTTCGACGACGGGCCTTTCGCCGAGACCACCCCGCGCATCCTCAAGATCCTCGGCAACCACGGGGTGAAGGCGACGTTCTTCGTCGTGGGACGATATCTCGAAGGAGATAGCCCGCGGGCCGTCGGCTCGCGCGATGTGCT
>JAEUKG010001205.1 GCA_016794325.1 Myxococcales bacterium
GCTCCCCCGCCCCGAACCCCTGCCCCGAACCCCAGCCCCGCACCCCAGCCCCGAACCCCAGCCCCGAACCCCCGCCCCGAACCCCAGCCCCGAACCCCAGCCCCGAACCCCAGCCCCGAACCCCAGCCCCGAACCCGAACCCGAACGCGAACGCGGCGCGCCAGCCCCGAACCCCAGCCCCCCGAGCCCCAGTCACGAGCGGCCGCCACCGTGGGGAACGCGAGGAGCCGCACGTCGGCCCATCACGAAAGGGATACTCGGTCCTGGCGCGGCGAGCTCGGGTTCCAAGACCAAGCTCGGCGACATGTGCGAAGGCGGATAGTTCGTGTACGGGCGCCTGAACGCCGTCGTACAGGCGCCTGGACGTGTGATCCTCGATCGCGCCTCTCGCGAAACGGGAACGGGAGCGCGGTGCGCCAGGCGGTGGGTTCGGGAGCAGGAGCGGGTTCGGGGCTTGGGTTCGGGGCTTGGGGCTTGGGGCTCGGGTTCGGGGCTCTGGGCTTGGGTTCGGGCTTGGGGCTTGGGTTCGGGGCTGGGGGCGGCGAACAATCCTGACAGGGGTAGTCGTGGGGCCGAAGGGAGGGGGCGTCGGCGGCGCTTCGGCTGGGGCTCAGCGCGGGACGGTCTGGACGTTGGCGCTCGAGTAGCCGTGCTCGGCGATCTCGGCGGCCCGGCCGCGGTAGGCGTCGGCCGAGGGCGGCGTCTTGGCGCGCAGGCCGTCGACCATGCGGTTGTACATGCAGAACGCCGACGCGATGAGCACGGTGAGGTGGGTGTCGGCGTCGGTCGCGCCCGCGCTCTTCGCGCGCTCGACGTCGGCGCGCGTGACCTTGCGCGGCGAGCGCTGCACCGCGCGCGCGAGCTCGAGGAGCGCGGCGAGCTTCGGCCCGGCGCCGCCAGCCCCGCCGTTCTTCACGTCGTCCACCGCCGCGTCGACGTCGGTCGCGCCCTCGCGCCGCAGGAGCTCCCCGGCGAACGCGCCGTGCGAGTCCATGCAGTAGAAGCAGTCGTTGCCCGCCGACACCGCGGTGGCGACGAGCTCGCGCTCGGCGCGGGTGAGCGTCGACCCCGGGAAGGGCTTCACCAGGAGCTCGTCGGCGAGGCCCCGCAGGTGACGCTGCAGGCCCTCGGTCATCCGCATCGCGGCGAGGATGCCGGGCGCGTCGGGCAGGCCCGCCACGATGGGGTCTTCGCTCGCTCTCGCCCGTCGCTCGTCGTCGCGCGCCATGACGAGCACGATACCCCGATGCGCCGAGCCGGCAACTCCGGCGGCTTCGTGCTCGCGCGAGAGACCGCTACATGTCGTCGTGGAAGATCGGCTCGCGGTTGCGCACGTAGCGGTACACGAGCTGCCGAGCCTCTTGCGTGATCTGGGTGAACTGCGCGCCGAAGCCCGGAGGAGCGTCGTTGCCCGCCTCGGAGGCCTCGCGCACCCAGCGCACGACCGCGTTGGCCTCGAACTCGTAGCCGCCCGGGAGCGAGACCTTGAGCCGGACCTGCGAGCCCATCTTCGGCACCATGTACGTCGAGACGAACAGGCCGCCGTGGTCGATGATGTCGTTGCCGCTCAGGCCCTTGTAGAAGTTCGTCGCGCTGTGCGCGCCGAGATCGGCGTTGAAGAGGCCCACGTCCGCCGGCGTGCGGAACGGGTCGTGCCCGCCCGGCGGCCCCCCGACGGGCTGCGGCGGCTGCTGCGCGGGAGGCCCCGGCTGCCGGAACGGATCGGCGGCCTGCCCGCCGAGGGCGGTCGGCGCGTACGCCATCGCCGGGCCCGGCCCCGACGGCCGCTGCATGGGCGGCTGCTGCATGTGGGGCTGCTGCATCTGCGGCGGCTGCATCTGCGGCTGCGACGCGTGGTGTTGCATGGGCGGCTGCTGCATGGGCGGCTGCTGCATGGGCGGCTGCTGCATGGGCGGCTGCATCTGCGGCTGCGACGCGTGGTGTTGCATGGGCGGCTGCTGCGCTTGCGGCGGCGGGAAGCCCGGCTGCGCGGGCGCGCCCTGAGGCGGGACCTGGATCGGCGAGGTGTTCCGCGGGACGGCGGCGACGGTGCCGGCCATGGGGCTCGGCCCTCCCATCGGCGCGGCCTGCGGCGGCGGAGCCTGCGGCGGCGCGGCCTGCGGCGGCGCGGCCTGCGGCGGCGGAGCCTGCGGCGCGGCCTGCGGCGGCGGAGCCTGCGGCGCGGCCTGCGGCGGCGCGACCTGCGTCGCTGCGGTCGCGGGACCGGTCGCCATCTTGTGCAGCGCGTGCACCTGGCCGAGCGACTGCGCGACCGCGTCCATCGCCGCGAGCACCGCGGGGTGCGACTGCGGCTGCCCCTGGAGCTGCGCGAGCGCGGCGCGCACGCTGCTCAGGGCGGTCTCCGCGTGCGGCATGAGCGTGGTGCCGTTGCTCTTCTCGATCTGGTGGAGCGCTCCCATGGCTTGCGCGATCGGCGCCGCCACCTCGAGGAGCTGGGGCGGTATGTTGGGATCGGCTTGGAGGGCGTTCAGCCCCTTGGCCAGCGATTCGCGAGAGCCTCGCGCGGTCGTCACGGGATCGGACACGTTGAGCACCTCCGGCCTGCGTCGCAGGACCTCGGAAACGAAAGCAGACGGACCTCGATGCTACAAAGGTGCCCGGGTCTTTTCCATGATCTCGGCGATGCCCGCGGCGTCGAGGGGCGCGTCGTCTTCGTCGCGGCCCTCGAGGAGCCACGCCGCCCCGTCGCCCGTACGCACAAGTGCGACATTGTGGTCACCGCGCCGTGAGACCGCACCTTCGCCAGGCTCGAGGACCTTGGGGAAGCGCTCCGCAGCCTCCACGCGCGTGACGATGACCGCCGAGTCACCCAAGAACGTGTAGGCCCCCGGCCACGGCGCGGCCGCGCGGACGCGGCGCTCGACGGCGGCGGTGGTCTGCGACCAGTCGATCTCGAGCGCCTCGTCGTCGGGGGCCGGGGCCTCGGTGGCCTGCGCCTCGTCTTGCGCGGTCTCGGCGGGCGGGGCGCCGCGCGAGAACGCGGCCACCGTCTCGCGCAGGAGCGACAGCGAGGGTCGGTCGAGGCGCTTCGCGAGCGTCCACGCGTTCCATCGAGGATCGATCGCGAGCGCGCGCCGCCCGAGCACCGCGCCGGTGTCGTATTCGTCCTCGAGGCGATGTGCGGTCACGCCGGTCTCGCGATCGCCCTGGTCGATCGCCCAGAAGAACGGATCGGGGCCGCGGTGCCGCGGCAGCAGCGACGGGTGCACGCCGATCGCGCCGAGCGGCGCGAGGGCGCGCACGCGCGCGGGGACGCGCTTCGTCCAGAACCAGCTCACGAGGAGCTCGGGCTCGGCCGCCGCGATCCGCGCGACCACGTCTTCGCCGTCGAGGAGGGGCACGACCGCCACCCGGTCCGCGCCGAGGGTGCGGACGAGCCGGCGCGTCCCCGGCGCGCCGCGACGGCAGACGCCCGCCCAGACGACGTCGTGCCCGTCGGCGGCGAGGAGGAGCCCCGCGATCGGGAGCCCGAGGAAGGCGATCTTCAAGCCGAGGTCGGAGGCTGCGCCGGCAGGCTGACCGCGCCGACGCCGCCGTTGCCCTCTTCGGTGCCGAGCTGCCGCAGGAGCGCCTGGCGCATCGCGTTCTCGACGAGCGTCCAGAGCTGGCCGCGGTCGGCGCATCGCCCCAGGAACCCGATCGGGATACGGAACCCGCCCTTGTCGCGCCGGCCGCCGCCGAAGGGGCGCCCGCGGTCGTCGGTGCCGAACGCTTGCTCGAGCCAGGCCGCGGGATCGACGCTCGCCGAGTGGGTGCGCAGCGAGCCCTCGATGTGGCGATCGCCGACGACGCCGAACACGACGACGGTGTCGATGTCCTCGCGCCGGACGAGGAAGTCGGCGGCCTGGGCGATGGTGTCGCGCTCGGTGTCGGGGACGAAGCCGACGCCGGCCATCGCGAAATTGCGCCGCACCACGAGCGACGCCAGCGACCGCGCGATGATGTCCATCGCGCTCGGCGCGATGAGGCGCCGCGACAGATCGCTCAGGAGATCGCGGTCGGCGATGTCGGAGAGCTGGCCCGCCGCGCGGAAGTCCACCGCGCGCGCGAGCGAGAAGTCGTCGGTGTCGGTCGCGAGGCCGTGCATGAGCGCGGTCGCGACGCGGCGATCGTCCTCTTGATCGGCGTCGAGCGGCGCGAGCTCGGCGAGGTACTCGCTGAAGATGGTGGCGGTCGCGCCCACGTCGTGGCGCATGTCGACGAACCGCGCCTTCGGGGGCGCGGCGGCGCGGTGGTGGTCGACGATGGTGAGGGTCTCGACCTGCTCGGCGCCGACGAGATCGGGCTCGACCTCGTGGGTGTCGACGAGGCCGAGGTAGTCGACCGGGTCGAGGTCCTTGAGGTTCCGGATCTTGGTGAGCTCGATGTTGAGGAGCTTCACCAGCGCGCGGTTCTC
>JAEUKG010000192.1 GCA_016794325.1 Myxococcales bacterium
GGGGCGCGCGCGCCCCGCCCGGCGGTGGGCGCGGGCGGGCGCGATCGCCGCGGGCGCGGGGGGCGGGGGGCGCGCGACCCTCACCCACGCCGAGCCCGCGCGGGGCGACGCGCGGTCGGCGGCGCCCTCGCCGTCGTCTCCTGCCGCCTGCGCGACCTGCCACGCGAGCGCGGCGCGGGAGTGGGAGTCTTCGGCGCACCGTCGGTCGGCGTCGGACCCCGTCTACGAGGCGGCGCTGGAGCTCGAGGAGCCGTCGTTCTGCCGCGCTTGCCACGCGCCCTCCGCAGACCCCGCGCGCCCCACGCCGCCCGGGGCGCGGGAGGCGGGGATCACGTGCGTGGACTGCCACGCGAACGCGTCGACGCCCCACGCGTCGGCGCCCGCCGGGCGCGCGCGGGTCCAGACGCGCGCCTGCGGATCGTGCCACGAGTTCGCGTTCCCCGACGGTCGGCCGGGCATGCAACGCACCGAGACCGAGCACCAGAAGAGCGCGTTCCGCGGCGTCTCGTGCGCGAGCTGCCACATGCCGGCGCGAGGCGCAGGCCGCGTGGACCACGGCTTCGCGATCGACCGCGACATGCTCCAGTCCGCCGTCGTCGCCGACGTCGAGCGCGCGAGCGCGGGGACGATCGCGCTCCGCCTCCGCCCCGGGCGCGTCGGCCACGCGATGCCCACCGGCGATCTCTTCCGGCGGGTGGTCGTGACGGCGGAGCTGCGCGACGCGGCGGGCGCGGTGACCGCGCAAAGGAGGCGGGACCTCGCGCGCCACTTCACGGGCGCCTCGCGCGTCGAGCGCCGCGACGACCGCATCGGGGAGGGCCTCGAGCCCTGCTTCGAGCTGGATTTCGGGCCGACCGCGCGCGGGTCGGTCCACCTCGAGATCGCCTACGAGCGCGTCGCTCACCCCGTCGGCCCCCGCCCCGAGCGCGCCGAGGTCGCGAGCCGGGTCCTGCTCCACACGCTCGACCTCGACGCAGCGGCGCCGCGCCTCGGCCCCTGCTCGCCGTCGGCCCCTCCCGGCGCGGGCGCGAGGCCGTAGCGGACGCGTCCGCGCGACGGGCGCCCGGGATGGGCTCGCCCGTTTTGTACCGATCGATCCAGAATTGGGTTGCGCGGGGGGAGGGGCTGGTTATGTATCACTCGGTACACAACTGGCGCCACCGGCGGCGCCGCCACGAAGGAGCAGCACGCATGGGTCGATTCGACGGAAAGATCGTCGTCATCACGGGGGGAACTACGGGGATCGGGCTCGCGACCGCGCGCGCGTTCCTCGGGGAGGGGGCGCAGGTGGTCGTGACCGGGCGGTCGCGAGACACGGTCGACGCCGCCCAGAAGGAGCTCGGCCCGAGCGCGACCGTGCTCGTGTCCGACACGAGCCGCCTCGAGGACATCGACGCGCTCGCGGCGCACGTGGCGCGAGCGCACCGGCGGGTCGACGCCGTCTTCGTGAACGCGGGGATCGCGAAGTTCGCGCCGCTCGAGGCCTCCACGCCCGAGCTCTTCGACGCGATCTTCGACGTCAACGTCCGCGGGGCGTATTTCGCCATCCAGAAGCTCGCGCCGCTCGTCGTGGACGGCGGCAGCATCGTGCTCAACACCTCCGTGGTCGACGAGATGGGCTTCCCGGCCACCTCGATCTACGCGGCGTCGAAGGCTGCGCTCCGCTCGTTCGCGCGCACGCTCTCGGCGGAGCTCGCGGGCCGAAAGATCCGCGTGAACGCCGTCAGCCCCGGGCCGATCGTGACGCCGATCTTCGGTAAGCTCGGCCTCGACGCGGCGGCGCTGAGCGACATGGAGCGGCAAATGACCGAGTCGAACCCCATGAAGCGCTTCGGGCGCGCCGAGGAGGTCGCGCGCGCGGTCCTGTTCTTTGCCTCGGCCGAATCGTCCTACACGACCGGGGCCGAGCTCGCCGTCGATGGAGGTCTGTCCAACCTGTGACAGAATGAGAGCCATGGCGCGACCGCGCGAGTTCGACGAGGCCGAGGTGCTCGACTCCGCCCTCAAGGTCTTCTGGGCCAAGGGCTACGAAGCCACGTCCCTCGCCGACATCGAGGAGGCGACCGGCCTCGGTCGCGCCAGCCTCTACGCCGCGTTCAGCGACAAGGAGGGCCTCTTCACCAAGGTGCTCGAGCGCTTCGATCGCCGCTACGACGGGCTCGACGCGATCCTCGCGTCGGGGCCGACGGTGCGCGCCGGCTTCGAGCGCCTCTTCGACGAGTGGTTCAAGCTCAACTGCACCGGCGACGGGCCGCGCGGGTGCCTGATGCAGCTCGCGGCGCAGACGGGCGGCGGCGACCTCCCGAAGGTCAAGGCGCTCATCGGCGAGGCCACCGCGCGGACCGAGGGCTCGTTCCGGGCCGCGCTCGACCGGGCCAAGGCCTCCGGGGAGCTGCCGCCGGGCGCGAACACCAAGATGCTCGCCCGCTACGTCGCCGTCGGCATGCAGGGGCTGTCGAGCGCCGCGAGGGCGGGCCTCGGCAAGCGCGACCTCCGCCCCATCGCCGCCCGCCTCGTCGCCTCGACGTTCGCCGACGTGGACCACGCCGCCGCCGAGGCGGAGTGACGCCGCGACGGGCCTCGGCTCAGTAGCTCGCGACCACCATCCCGCTCGCGAGCGCGCACTTGCCGTCTTTCGGCTTGCCGACCTGCCGCACCACCTGGCGCGCCTCGGGCTCCGCGTGGCGCCCGGTGAGCTCGATCTGGATCATGCGGACGATGGCCTGGTCGAGGCGCGTCACGTTGTAGCAAGGGATGTGGGGCTCGGCGTGCGCGTTGCCGATGCCCGAGTCGTCGGTGAGGAAGACGTAGCGGCCGCCGGTGAGCTGGGCCGCCGAGCGCATCTCGTATTCGGCGACCTCGTCGGTATCGCTAGACGCGATGGGATAGATGTGAACGCCCTTCTGCGCCGCCTTGCGCACCACGTGGGCGAAGGCCTGACCCTCGCCGGGGTGCGACGGCGCGTCGGCGACCCAGAACGCCACCTTGGCGACGTTCTTGTCCTGCCGCCACCCGAGGCCGAGGCCCACCGACAGCCCCTCCACCACCGCCTCCGGGGTGTCGCCGCCGCCGCCCGCCGACTGGGCGCGGAGGTCGGAGCGGAAGCGGGTGGTGTCGGTGGTGAAGTCGAACTTGCGGGTGAGGTACTCGTCGCCGCGGTCGCGGTAGACGACGAGGCTCCAGCGCGGCGTCACGTTGGGGAACTTGTGGCGGAGCTCACCGGCGATCGAGTCGAGCTCGCTCTGGAGGTAGCGGAGCTCGTCGCCCATGCTGCCCGTCGTGTCGAGGACGAGCTGGATGTCGAGCTCCGTCTTGGCCTCCTGGCGGCCGTTCGCCGCGGAGCGCGCCTGGGCCATCTCGTCCGCCGAGAAGAACGAGAAGTCGCGGCCGCGCTCCTGGAAGCGCGCGGCGTAGGGCTTCCAGAAGTCGAAGTTCCGGTTGTCGTCCCACACGCCGGCGGTGAGCTGGCCCGATTGCGGCAGCGCGGGCTCCGGGCGCGCGACGGGCGCGTCCTTGGCGACGGCGGTGGCGGTGCTCGGCGCCGCCGCGGCCTTCTCGGCTGACGCCGCCACCGGCGACGGCGCGGCAGGAGGCGGTCCGCTCGCCGCTGGAGCGGCCGCGCCCATCGCCCCCGGCGTCGCCGGCACGCCCGCGCTCGCCGGCGCGTCCATCGGCCCCGCGTAGGCGGGAGACGTCGGGCCGGCGTAGCCCGCCGGGGCCGACTCCGACCGCGCCCCCGAGGGCTCGGACGCCTTCGGGGCCGAGCCGCCGCAAGCCGCGAGGAGGATCGCCGTGAGACCGAGACCGAAGACGCGCGCGTGGGACATGGTGTTCGTGTTCCGCCTTTCGACAAGCAAGAACGCGAGCGCGCGCCCGACCTTACAGCGGCCGAAGACCACCTCTGCCCACCCATGCGGGGCGGAGGGAAACGGTGTAGGTTGCGGCGCCATGAAGCTCGCCCACGTGTACGTGAACTTCCCGGGGACCGCCGACGCCGCCTTCACCTTCTACGAGAAGGTCTTCGCGACCAAGATCGCGATGAAGATGACCTTCGGCGACGCGCCGTTCGTGAAGGACGCGCCCGAGGCCGCGAAGTCCAAGCTGATGCACGTGCAGCTCCCGCTCACCGACGCGGTGCACCTGATGGGGAGCGACGTCGTCGAGGGTATGGGCCCGCCGGTGAAGTTCGGCGACAACTTCTCGGTGTCGGTCGTCGCGGGCGACAAGGCCGAGGCCGACCGCGTCTTCGGCGCGCTGTCGTCGGACGGCGGCCGGGTGACCATGGCGATCGCGAACGCCCCCTGGGGCCCGTATTTCGGCATGTGCACCGACAAGTTCGGCGTGCACTGGATGGTCAGCCTCGAGGGCCCCGCCTGATCTCGCGTCAGCGGCGCTGGGTGAGGCTGAACCAGTTGCCGGAGTCGTCGCAGAACACGGCTTCGATGCCGTAGGGGCGCTCGGTGGGCGGCGACTTGAACCTCACGCCCTTGGCCGACAGCTCCTCGTACGTCTTCTTGCAGTCCTTGGTCGAGAACGCGCCCGCCCCGAGCTGGCCCTTCTCGACCAGGGCGCGCAGGGCGCTCGCCGACTCGTCGTCCATCATCTCGTTGCGCTTCACCGGCATGAGGATGATCTCGAGATCGGACTGGTCGGGCGGCGAGACGGTGAGCCAGCGGAAGTCGCCCATCTTCACGTCGTGGGAGACGGTGAAGCCGAGCTTCTCGGTGTAGAACGCCTTCGCGCGGTCCTGATCGAGCACGAAGATCGGGGCGTGGGACATGGTGCGGATCATGGGTTCCTCCAGGGACCCGGCACCGATACCACGGGGCTCCGCGCTCGACTTCTCGCCGATTGCTCTCAGTGAGGCGGCAGGAAGCAGAAGGGCACGTAGAGCGCCGACAGCCGCGCGGGCACCTGGCCGAAGGCGCGGACCCGCCGCTGATGCTCGCGCGGCGCCTCGCCGAAGCGCGCGCGGAAGGCGGCGGTGAACGAGCTCGGGCTGGTGAACCCAGCCGCGAGGCAGGCCTCGGTGACCGACGCGCCGCGGGCGAGCATGTCGCGCGCGTGCTCGACCCTCGTCGCCGTCACCCAACGCCCAGGGGTGGTGCCGTAGGCCTGCTTGAAGAGCCGGAGGAAGTGCCACGTCGACATCCCAGCGCCCCGCGCGAGCGCGTCGAGATCGTGAGGCACCTCGGGGGCCTCGCGCACCCGATCGCGGGCGCGGGCCAGGCGACGGACGACGTGATCGGGGAGCGAAGACACTCCGAGGGCGTAGCACGAATCGAAGGCGGCGCGACGAGGCGCTCACGCAGGTTTGCGCACCTCGCCGCTGAGCCCGCGCCGAATCAGGCGAAGCGTCGCCGGATCCAGGTGGCAGGAGGTGCGACGAGGGCCGCAACTGCGAGAACGACGGGCGAAACGCGCGACCCGGCGCCGCGCGACGGGAGGCATGTCGCTTGCGTTGGCCCCCCGGTTGGATGAACCGCCGCTGGTGTCTCGCGTTCGCGCTCGCCGGAGCTCTCGGGGGCTGCGCGCCCTTCGAGGCGGTCGACGGCGGCGGCGGGCGGCGCGCCACGGCGTCGAACGAGACCATCGAGACGCCCCCCGACACGCCGGCGCCGCGGCCCGAGTCGTGCGACGTCCAGGACACGAAGCTCCAGGCGCTCGTCACGGCGATGCGCGAGTCCCCCAACGCGCTCGTGGTCGTGAAGAACCCGAGCTGCGGCACCACGACCTACTTGGCCGGCGGCGCCACGACCGCCGACGAGGGCTCGCTCTGGCGCGTCACCGGGATCACCGAGACGTACGTGGCGGCGACGGTGCTCTCCTTGGCGGCCGAGGGCAAGCTCTCGCTCGAGGACCCGCTGTCGAAGTTCGTCCCGAACCTCCCGAAGACGGGCGGCATCACGGTGCGGATGCTCCTCAACCACACCAGCGGCATCTATTCCTACAGGGATGATCCGGCCTACAAGGCCGCGCGCGGCGTCCAGTGGTCGCCCCACACGCTGGTGCAGCTCGCGACCGCGCACTCGCCGCGCTTCTCGCCGGGGAAGTCGTTCGGCGTCTCGGAGACGAACTACGTCCTCCTCGGCATCATCGCCGAGCAGGTCTCGGGCAAGCGCATCGGCGAGCTCGTCCGCGCCCGGGCCTTCGCTCCTGCCGGCCTCAAGGCGACCTTCTTCGACGGCGAGGAGGTGGTCGCCGGCCGGCGCGCCCGCGCGTTCGACGACGACGACGACGACGTGACGGACAAGGAGCACCCCTCCGGCGTCTGGGCGGCCGGGGCGATCGTCGCGACCGGCGCCGACATGTGCGCGTGGGCGGAGAAGCTTTGGGGCACGACCGCCGTGCTCGCCGCGCCGACCCAAGGTCAGCTCACGCTCTCGCCGGTCTCCACCGGCCGCGGCACGACTTGGGGCCTCGGGGTGGAGATCGGGAGCGACGCCGCCGGCACGTCCCTCTCGCACACGGGCGAGGGGCCGGGGGTGGCGACGAAGGTGGCGTATTGGCCCGGCCGGCGCACCGCCATCTTCGCCGCCGTCAACCAAGAGGACGTCCGCGTGGAGCCGCTGTTCGACGCCGCGCGGGCGGCGCTCTTCGCTCAGTAGGCCTGGACCTGCCCGCCGCTGACGCTGCACTTGCCGTCGACGGGGTTGCCCACCGATCGGATCACCTCGCTCGCGGCCGGGACCGCGTACGCGCCCGAGACCTCGATCTGGAGCATGCGCAGCACCGCCTGGTCGAGCCGGGTGACCTGGTAGCAGGGGATGCGCGGCTCCTTGTGGGCGTTGCCGATGCCCGAGTCGTCGGTGAGGAAGAGGTAGCGGCCGCCGGTGATCTGGGCGGTGGAGCGCATCTGGTACTCCGCCGTCTCGTCGACACCACTAGCTCCAACGGGATAGACGTGCACGCCCTTGCCGCGGAGGTTCCGCACCGCGGTCGCGAGCTTCGGGCCCTCGCCGGGGTGGGTGGGCGCGTCCGCGACCCAGAAGGCCACCTTCGCGATGTCGTCCTGGCGCCAGCTCAGCGTGTTCGCGGTCTCGAGCGCGTCGACCACGGCCTCCGGGAGGTCGCCGCCGCCGCCGGCTGCCTGCTTGGCCAAGGTCGCGCGGAAGGCGTCGGTGTCGGCGGTGAAGTCGTACTTCTGGGTGATGTACGAGTCTCCGCGGTCCTTGTAGACGACGAGGCCCCAGCGCGGGGTGACGCCGGGGAACTTCACCTTCACGCCTTGCGTGATGGTGTCGAGCTCCGTCTGGAGGTACTTGAGCTCGTCGCCCATGCTCCCGGTGGTGTCGAACACGACGGCGACGTCGAGCTCCGTGTTCGCCTTCTGCTGGCCGTTGGCCTTGTCGCGGGCGGCGGTGCGCTCCTGCTCGTTGAAGAGCTGGTGATCGGACGGCCGCGTCGCCGCGAACGAGTCGGCGTACTTCTTGAAGAACTCGTAGTTGCGGTTGTCGTCCCAGACGCCGGCGGTGAGCTGGCCGCCCTGCGGGTTGCCGCCGCTCGTCGTCGAGGGGCCGCCGGTCTCGCCGGTGCCCCCGCTGGAGCTCTCCCCGCCCGCCTTGCCGTCGCCCACGCTGCCGCCGCCGCTGGGCTCGCCGGCGCTGCCCCCGGCGTACGACGAGTCGCTCATCGACGAGCCGCAGCCCGCACCCACCGCCAAGACGACCAACGCGACGACAGCTCCCAAGCGCTCCATGTTCACGACCTCCGGGGGTCGGCATGAGCACCCGCCATGCCAAGGCGCCGATCGCGGGTTTTCTCGGGATTTTGCGGCCCCCGAACGGTGGCACACGCCACCCGCGCCTGACAGCGGAGTCAGTGGCAGGGCGCCGGCGCCGCGCTACTCGTCGCGCTCGCCGGTGACGAACTGGCGGAAGGCGCCGACGTCGCTCTTCGAGCCGATGACGAGGGGCGTGCGCTGGTGGAGCTTCTCGGGCTGGATGTCGAGGATGCGGTCGACGCCGTTGGTCGCCTCGCCGCCCGCCTGCTCGAAGAGGTAGGCCATCGGGTTCGCCTCGTAGAGGAGGCGCAGCTTGCCGTTCGGGCTCTTGGTGTCGCCGGGGTAGGCGAAGATCCCACCCTTGAGGAGCGTCCGGTGCGCGTCGGCGACGAGCGAGCCGACGTAGCGCATGCCGTAGGGGCGCCCGTCCTGCCGGCTCTCCATCTTGATCCAGTCGTTCCACTTGCGGATCTGGGGCGACCAGCGCGGGAAGTTGCCCTCGTTGACCGAATACATCGAGCCCTGGATGGGGCAGCGGATGTCGGGCGACGAGAGGAAGAACTCGCCGATGGCCGGGTCGAGGGTGAAGCCGTGCACGCCTTGCCCGGTGGACAGGACGAACACGGTCGACGGGCCGTAGAGCGCGTAGCCGGCGCACGCGATCTCGCGGCCGGGGCGGAGCGCCTCGGCGACCGTGGGCACGCCGCGCGGCTCGGTGCGCCGCAGGATCGCGAAGATGGTCCCGATGCCGACGTTGGTGTCGATGTTGCTCGACCCGTCGAGCGGATCGAAGAGCACCACGTATTTGCCGGGGTGGGACGACACGATCGCGTCGTCGATCTCCTCGCTGCCGATGATGCCGCAGTGACCGCTCTTGTCGAGCACCGTGACGAGCACGTCGTTCGCGTAGGAGTCGAGCTTCTGCACCTGCTCGCCCTGCACGTTGGTCTCGCCGGTGTAGCCGAGGAGATCGGCGAGGCCGGCCTGGCGCACGCGCGAGTGGATGATCCGGATCGCGAGCGACAGGTGGTTGAGGAGCGAGGTGAACTCGCCGGTGGCGCCGGGCGCCGCGCGCATCCCCGCGAGGACGTGCTCGCGGAGCGTGGTTCCCACGACGGTCGAACCCGCCACCCTCATCGACGGAATGCTCTCGGACATGGGGGGCTTTCTGGCAGGGCCGAACGCGGCGGGCAAGCGGGCAAACGTAACTCAGAACATAGTCACGGATCTCGGGTGGCGCACGGCCCGGCGAGGGGGAAAACGCTGGCACTTCACGTATATGTGCGGGCGTGTACCGGACCGCCCCATCGCTCTCCCTCGGCGAGTACCTGCGAGACCACCTCCTCGGCAACAAGGCGATCGAGGTCTTCCCCGGGCCCGAGCGCGTGCAGAAGCTCCGCGTGCCGCTCCAGGACCGCCCGGTCGCCCTCCTCGACGACACCGCCTTCCGGTCGTGCAAGTCGGGGGTCGTCGTCACCGAGAGCGCGCTCTTCGTGCTCTACGACGGGCGCGGCGTCCCCCTCGCGAGCATCACCGACGGCCCGCACTTCCCGCAGGGCCCGGGGAGCGCGGGCTACGTCAGCACGTCGGCCGGTCCGTTCGTCGTACCGAGCCTGGGGACCGACGAGTCGCGAGGTGCGCTCCAGCGCCTCCTCGAGGTCGTCATCGCGTGGAACCGAGGCGACCGCTCGTCGCCCCTCGAGTCGTTCAAGGCCGCGGGCCACGTGAGCCAGGGCGTCGTCTCGTGCCTCCTGCCGTGCCCGAAGGTGATGCCCATCTGGGCGGTTCCGGACGACAAGCGCGTGAACGCCCGCGCCTTCACCCGAGGGATGGACCACGCCGCCGGCGAGCGCGCCCTCGCCCTGGTCGACGAGACCACCCTCGGCGGGTGCGACTACGGCGTCGTCGTGACCGACCGCCAGATCCACTGGCGCAGCGACAACCCCGAGAAGGAGATCAGTGTACCTTACAACTGGCTCTCCGGCGTCAGCAAGGGCAGCTCCGTCTTCGGAGAGACCCTGTACGTCCACACGCACCAGGCGCGCCACGAGCTGAACCTCATCACGTGCTCGGAGGCGATCGCGCCGCTCGGACACTTCCTCGGCTGGCTCGCGACGCTCCCGCCCGACGGGCGCTGGCAGGCGCCGGCGCCCGACGAGCCGCCGATGCCGTCGATCGTCCACGAGGCGCGCGCCGCGACGGCGCAGTCCGGGCGCGAGATCGAGCCGGGCCACGTCGACGACCTCGTGCGGCGCCTCGACCTCCTCGCGCGCAACGAGCACTTCGGCCGAGGCGCGCGCGAGGGCATGTGGCAGAGCCCGCTCTCGCTCGCGGATCTCCGCTACGCCCTCTGCGCGGTGCTCGGTGAGCCGCTCCAGCGCCACTGGGACGGCGTCACCGAGACCCTCGATTTCCACCTCCGCCGCGGCGGCAGCGGCGCCGGGGGCGCGCTCCTCTCGTCGGCGGTCGGCATCGCCCTCTTCGCCACCGTCGGCTTCGGCTGGGTGAGCGTGCCCAAGGGGCCGACGATCTCCATCGTGCGCTTCGGGCTGCGCGAGGGCCCCACCGGGAGCGCGTACGCAGTGCACGGGCTCGTGGGGCACCAGTACGTCGTCTCGCCCGCGCTCGAGGACCAGATCGACGCCGGGCTCGCGGGCCTCGAGCGCGAGATGCTCCGCCGTCGCATCGCCTTCGGGCTCACCGTCGATCCGCGCGAGCTCGGGGCCTACCCCCGGGAGCACGTCATCGCGCGCCTGCACGAGGTGCTCGCGCGGCCGGTCGAGCCGACCTCCCTCACGAGATAGCCAGCGCGGCGCGGCGCGAGCCCGGCGCACGGGCGCCGGCCTCCACCTCGGCCTCGACCTCGGCGGCGTGGGCGGCGGCGTCGGCGCGGGCGGCCGCGTCGATGCGAGGCTCCTCGGGGGCGGCCTCGAGCGTGGGCTCGATCTCGTCGGCGTCGACGCGCACGCGGGAGGTCGCGGCCTCGGCGGCGCCCATCGCGAGGCGCTCCTGCACGACGCGGTGGCGGATCCACAAGAACGCGGCGGGGATGAACAGCGCGCCCGTGACCAGGGTGAGGAGCGGCGGCACGAGCAAGAGGATCGCGCCGGGGATCGCGGCCGCGAGGACGGTGATCCCGAGCGCCCAAATCCACGGGCGATGCACGGGGGCGACCGCGAGATCCTCGGTCGAAGTCTTCCGCAGCTTGCGGGCGTAGAGGCCCGACATCAGCGCGAGGACGAGGTGGGCGTGGCCCACGATCGCGAGGCTGATGAGGATCCAATCGCCGTAGTTGTGCGCGCCCGACACGGTGGCGACGATCCAGTGGAGCGTGAGCGGCGCGAGGAGCGAGGCCGCGATGAGCGGCAGCGCGGTGCTCGCGAGCTCGAGCCGACCGAGGGCGCGCTCCTTCTCCGGCCACGGGTTGGCGGCGTCGAGGCGGCCGAGATCGGCGGCGAGCTCCCCCTGAAGCTCCGGGAGCGCCGCCAACCGCGAGAAGCCGCTCCGGTAGAGGCTGAACGCCGCGCGCGCGGCGAGCGCAGCCCCCACCGCCGCGACGACCGACCCGAGGAGCAGCTGCGTCAGCGTCTCGAGCGGAAAGCCGGGAGAGCCCAAGGCGTTGGCGAGGGCGAGCGCGGCGACGCAGAGCGCGCCGAAGGTCCCGACGCCGCCGCCGACCGCGCGCGACCACCGACGCGCGTAGACGCGGTGGAGGCTCGGCAGCGCGGCGGTGAGCTCGGCGCGGGCCCGCAGCGCCTCCGCCCGACGGCGAAGGAGGAGCGACGTGTCACGGTAGGCGCTCATGCGGTCCCCATCTGCATGGGACAAGCCACGAGCGACGCGCCACATTCCGCGGAGGTAGCCCTCCGGTCGCGCCTGGGGTGCGAGAGGTTTGCGCGGGCCGTCGAACGGTGCGAAGCCGTTGCCGGAGCTTGGCTCGGCGATGGCCCTCTCCCCGAATCAGGCAGCTTGCTGCCCGTTTCCGCGAGGCCGATCCTCCCCTCCCGAAATTAGGCAGCTTGCTGCCCATTTTCGCGAGGCCGATCCTCCCCTCCCGAAATTAGGCAGCTTGCTGCCCATTTCCGCGAGGCCGATCCTCCCCTCCCGAAATGAGGCAGCTTGCTGCCCATTTTCGCGAGGCCGATCCTCTCCGAAATCAGGCAGCTTGCTGCCCATTTTCGCGCGCGCCCTCCCGGGTCGGTCAGAAGTGCGCCAAGTATGCGACAAGAGCTGCGAATACGACGCTCGGGAGCTGGATGAGGCGGAGCTCGAGGGTCCGCGACTTGGAGACGCTCTCAAGCGCTTCGAGGGTCGCCGGCGAGATCGACATGCTGAGTGATACTCGATCTCCTTTGCCTCGCAACCTACCTTTCGGACGATTCATTTGGCGCCTGATCCGGCGTGGATTGCGGGCGCTCGGGGCCGCGGGTATGGTTCGGGCCCTCTTCCAAGGAGCCGACGATGCCGCTCACCGATCGCGTCAAGCAAATCATCTCCTGGTACGGGTCCGACAACCCCGGCACGCGGGCCAACCTCGTCCGCATGATGAACACCGGCACCCTCGCGGGGACCGGCAAGATGGTCATCCTCCCGGTGGACCAGGGCTTCGAGCACGGGCCGGCCCGCTCCTTCCAGCCCAACCCCGAGGGCTACGACCCCGACTACCACGCCCAGCTCGCCGTCGACTCGGGCTGCAACGCGTACGCCGCTCCGCTCGGCTTCCTCGAGGCGGTCGCCGATCGCTACGCGGGCCAGATCCCGCTCATCCTGAAGCTCAACAACTCCGACACCCTCGCCAAGGTCGACGCGCCCTGCAGCGCGCTCACCGGCACGGTGAAGGACGCCCTCCGGCTCGGCTGCGTCGCCATCGGCTACACCATCTATCCCGGTTCGCCCGCCCGCAACCGGATGTACGAGGACCTGAAGGAGCTCATCGCCGAGGGCAAGGCGAACGGCCTCCCCACCGTGCTCTGGGCCTACCCGCGCGGCAGCGTGTCGAAGGACGGCGAGACCGCGGTCGACGTCTGCGCGTACGCCGCGCAGATCAGCGCCCAGCTCGGCGCGCACGTCATCAAGATCAAGCCGCCGAAGGACTTCATCGAGCAGGCCGAGGCCAAGAAGGTCTTCGAGAAGTACGGCATCCCCACCAAGACGCTCACCGACCGCGTGCGCCACTGCGTGCAGAGCGCCTTCAACGGCAAGCGCATCGTCATCTTCTCGGGCGGCGAGGCCAAGGGCACCGACGACGTGCTCGCCGAGGTGAAGGAGATCGCGGCCGGCGGCGGCTTCGGCTCGATCATGGGCCGCAACGCCTTCCAGCGGCCGCGCCCGGAGGCGCTCAAGCTGCTCTCCGACGTGATGCAGGTCTTCAAGAACGCGTGAAGGTCTCGTCGCCGTGACGTCGCGCCGCGCTCGAGCTCCGTTCGTGCGCGGCGCGTCCGTTTTGTGGGCCTCGTGGCTCGCCCTCGGCGCGGGCGCGTGCACGTTGCCCACCGCCGACGGCGACGCCAACGCCGTCGTGTCGGAGGGGGAGCCGGGCCCCACCATCGTCGTCGCTCGTCGCGACGAGCGCGGGCTGTACTTCGCGTGGGCGTTCGAGCGCGAGCCCTCCGTCTTCCACCTCCGCGTGCGACGCGACGGGGTGGACGAGCCGCAGATCGAGCTCGACGGTCGCGCCCGCGACTGGTCGTCGCGAGGGGACCGCGCCGGCGCGCGCGACGTGCACCTCCTCGTGCAGGCGTGCCGGAGGGTCCTCCTCCAGCCCAGCGTGTGCACCTCGTGGTCCGAGCAGAGGGCCGCCCCCTGAGCGGCTGAGCTGCAGAATTCAGCCGTATTTTCGTGCACATGCGCTCCTGGCGCGGCTGCGCTACGATCGAGGGATGCGCGCGTTCGCCGCCGTGGTCGCCGTCGCCCTCGCGGCCGCGGCGTGCGCGAGGCCCGAGCGGCCGCCGCGCGCGGAGCTCGCCGCCGCGACGCCGCCGCCCGGCGCTCGGAAGATGCGCCTCACCTACCCGACCGGCCCCACCGGCGCGTGGTCGCTGCCGCTCGTCCGCGGCAAGGTGAACGGCGAGGAGGTGTGGATGCTGGTCGACACCGGCGCGAACTACCACGTCGTGGCCGGCTGGCTCGTGAAGAAGGCCGGCCTGAAGACGCGCTCGGTGGGGGCGGCCGGGACCGACCACGCGGGCCGCGCGATCCAGACGTATCGCGTGGACAATGCACGCATCGACGCCGAGGGCTGGGGGCCGGTCGCCCACGGCTCGGTGCTCGGCACCGACGTCCCCTCGGTGTTCGAGCGGGCGCGCATCGGCGTCTTCCTCTCGCCGGGCCAGCTCGCCGGCGACGGCGACGGGATCGTCGTGGACCTCTTGCACGACGAGGTGCGCGAGGAGCGCTTCGCCGACGCCGCGCGCGCGCTCGCGAAGGTGGGCGTCGATCTCGGCGGGGACGCGGCGCGCGTCTGCGAGGACCACGCGGGGTCCATGACCGGCCGCTCCTACGTGGTCCCGGCGCGCATCGAGGGCCAGGCCGTGCGCCTCCTGCTCGACACCGGCGCTCCGCGATCGGATCTCTCGTCGGCGTCGGCGGCGGGCCGGGCCCTCCTCCCGCACGCCGAGCCCCAGGGGGAGGAGATCTACACCGCCTCCGGTCGCGTGCCCGTGCACACCCTGGTGGCCGCGGACGTCGCCGTCGGCAAGGTCCGGACGCGGCTCGACGTGGACGTCTTCCAGGGCAAGCCCGACGCGGTGTGCCCGCGCGACGGCGCGCTCGGGCTCGACGTCCTGCGCCGGTGCACGATGGCGCTCTCCAAGAGCAAGGCCGTGGTGCGCTGCCTCCCCTGACGAGTCGGCGAACACCGCGACCGGTTGCGTCGTTGGCCTTCAGCTCGCGGGGCCGAGCGGCGTCGACGCGTCGACCTCGACCACGTGGACGAGCGCCTTCTCGGTCGCGCCCTTGTCGGCGCCGAAGAGGTGCCGGTTGATGCGGCCGCTGGAGTCGAGGACCGCCTTCTTCACCGTGTTCTCGAGCCCGCAGCCGGGCCCGTAGTCGATCGCCATCGCCACCACCGCCTTGCCGTTCGCGGGGTTCGTCACCCGGATCTTGGCGCCGCAGCCGAAGCGCGCCGCGTCGGCGGTGAACCAGGTGATCTTCTCCTCGCAGGCGCGGCCCGTCGACGCGGCGTCGCAGACGCCCATCTTCTTCAGCGTGTCGAAGCAGCCGGGGAGGCAGTTGTCGGCCGCGTCGCCGTGTTTGCCGCCGGCCTCGTCCACCCAGCAGCCGAAGGCGGTGATGTAGTAGTCGCCGTCCTGGGCCTTGTCTTTTCCGTACGTGCCAGTGCACGAGAGCGTCGCCGTCGTCCCCATGCAGACGCCCTCGGTCGCGGGAGCGGCGGGCCGGAGGCAGCCGCGCCCGCAGGCCTCCTCGACGCGTGCATTCTGCACGCACTTCCCCCGGTGGCTCCCGTCCTTCGAGCACGTGAAGGCGGCCTTGCCCTCGTATTCGCCGCAGCCGAGGGGGGCGGCGTCCGCGGTCGGCCCGGCGTCGGACCCGCCGCTCGAGCTCGATCCGCCGCCGTCACCGCTCGGCCCCGGAGCCGAGGGGGGAGGCTCGCCCTCGCTCTCGCCGCACGCCACCACGAGCAACATGCCGGCGAAGAACGACGCGGACAGGGTGCGCATCGTGACATGGTATCGTGCACCGCATGCGGAAAGAAGCCGTCCTCGCCGGCGTCGGCGCGCTCGTGCTTCTGGGGCTCGTGTGGGTGATCATCACCAAGACGCGCCCCGGGGAGGGCCCGCGCTCGTACGCCGGCGAGCTCGAGAGCGAGTCGAGCGGCGTGTCGATGCGAGGCCGCGCCGAGGGGCCCTCACCGCCCGAGGGGAAGCTCTCGCACCTCGCGCTCGTCGACGCGCAGGCGGCCTCGGTCGACAAGACGGTGATCGACAAGAAGACGCGCGACGAGATGCGCCGGCGCATCCTCGAGGGCCTGTGGGCCGAGCGCGGCGGGCCGCCGCCCGGCGCGCCGCTCGCCGCCCCGTCCGACGGGAAGCCCCTCGACAAGGAGTACATCCAGGGCCGCGTGCGCGAGGACTTCTTCCCGATGGCGAAGCAGTGCTACGAGGAGCTCCTCGCGCGCAAGCCCGACGCCGGCGGCCGGTTCGTCATCAAGTTCAAGATCGTCGGCGACGCGAAGGTCGGAGGGGTCGTCGACGAGGCGGAGGCCGACCCCTCGTCCACGCTCGTCGACGACAAGATGCGGACGTGCCTCGAGCAGTCGATGCTCTCGATGGCGTTCAAGCCGCCGCCCGAGGACGGCACCGTGACCGTCACCTATCCCTTCACGTTCAGCCCGGGCGACGGCGCTCCCTGACGGGGCGCGGGCGCGCGGGGGCGCGCGCCCCGGAGCGAGGCTCGACCACGCCCGAGCGCCGCGTCAGCGCGCGACCTTGGCGCGATCGAGCATCGCGTGCAGGAGCACGTTGCAGCCCGCCTCGAGGTGCTCCGGCTTCGCGTCCTCGATCTCGTTGTGGCTGATGCCGTCCTTGCAGGGGACGAAGATCATGCCCGCCGGCGCGAGGCGCGCCATGTACACCGCGTCGTGACCGGCGCCGGAGACGGCGTCCATCATCGAATACCCGAACGATTTTGCGGCCTTCGACACCGCGTCGACGCACCCCTTCTCGAACGGGCACGGCGGGAAATACGACACCTGCTCGATGGTGATCGTGAGCCCCGTCTCCTTGGCCGTCTTCTCCACGAAGGCGCGGATCTCCTTGTCCATCGTGTCGAGGCGCTCGTCGTCGACGTTGCGGAGGTCGATCGAGAACTTCACCTGCCCGGGGATGACGTTGCGGCTGTTCGGGAAGCACTGGACGAAGCCGACGGTGCCGCGCCCGTAGGGCGGGTAGCGGTGCGCGATGGCGACCGTCTCCTGCATGATGCGCGTCGCGACCTGCAGCGCGTCCTTGCGGAGCGCCATCGGCGTCGGCCCGGCGTGCGCCTCCATGCCCGTCACGACGCAGTCGTACCAGCGGAGCCCGAGCACGCCGGTGACGACGCCGATGGTCTTGCCCGCGTCCTCGAGGACCGGCCCCTGCTCGATGTGGGCCTCGAAGTAGGCGCCGATCGGGTGCTTGCCCGGCTCCTCGGCGCCCACATATCCGATACGAGATAGCTCGTCGGCCACCGTCTTGCCCGCCGTGTCCTTGGCGGCGTACGCGTGCTCGAGGGTGAAGGCGCCGGCGAAGACGCCCGAGCCCATCATGACGGGGACGAACCGGGAGCCCTCCTCGTTGGTCCAGAAGGCGACCTCGATGGGGGCCTCGGTCTGGATGTTCTTGTCGTTCAGGGTGCGCACGACCTCGAGGCCGGCGAGCACGCCGTAGTTGCCGTCGAACTTGCCGCCGGTGGGCTGGGTGTCGATGTGGCTGCCGCACACGATGGGCGGCAGGGCGTCGTTCTTGCCCTTGCGGCGCATGAACACGTTGCCGATCTTGTCGGTGGTGATGGTGAGGCCCGCGGCCTTGCCCCAGCCGACGACGAGGTCGCGGCCCTGCTTGTCGAGGTCGCTCAGCGCGAGCCGGCAGACGCCGCCCTTGGGCGTCGCGCCGATGCTCGCGAGCTCCATCAGGGACCCCCACAGCCGCTTTCCGTCGATCGTGACGAGCTCGCTCTTCGCAACGTCGTTCATCGGTTCCACCTTTCGGAGAGCGGCCATGATATCGCCGTTCGGCCCGCGAGGGCGATAGGCCTCGGTTCAGCGGCCGGCGAGCCAGCGGACGGCCGGATCGCTCGCCACCCCGACGTGCTCGAAGCCGGGGATCACGAGCTCCCGCACCGCCGCCAGGACCACCTCGCGGGTGCGCTCCGGGCCGAGGTGGCCGTGGGCGGGGCACGCCGGGGTCGGGTCGTCGAGCCAGCGCGGCGCGTTCGCCTCGAGCAGCGCCGGGAGCCACGCGGCGAGGGCGTCCTTGCGGGACGCGGGGAGCGACGCGAGGTACGCCCACCCCAGGCGCGCGTGCCGGATCTCGTCGGCGAGGTGGGCGCGGTTCGTCTCGACCGCGAGGGGCGCGGTCGAGGCCTCGAGGCAGGCGCCGAGCCAGGCCGTGGCGACCGTCTCGTTGAGGCAACACATGCCCGTCACGAGCAGCGCGTCCTCGAGCGCGGGATCGCCGGCGCCGAACAGCGGGAGCGGCGCGGCGACCTCGCCGGGGCCCGGCAGCTCCCGGCCCGCGTAAATACATGCATTTTGCATACAAATGGCCGCGTGCCGGCGCTCGTCGGCGGCGCTCGCGGCGAGATCGCGGAGCACGACGTCGGGCGCGCCCGACGCCGCGAGCCGCGGCAACATCGCCGAGAACGCGATCCCCACCTCGAGCTCGCTCCGCGCCCGCGCTCGCCAGTGCTCGCCGAGCTGCGCGCGGAGCGCCGGATCGAGCTCGGCCACCGAGGGATCGACGACGGGGGCGCCGGACGACGGCATCAGCGGATGTAGTAGCAGGGCGGCACCGGCCGCTCCGAGCCTGGCGGGCAGCCGCCGTCGGGGCGAGGGCGCGCGCCCGCGTCTTGCGGCGACGGCGCGCCCGCGTCTCGGGACGGCGGCGCGGACGCGCCGGGCGCCGCCGCCTCGTTTGCGCCTCGGCCCCCCGTCGCGTCGACCGCCGGGAGGACGGGAGGCGCGGCGGCGTCGCCGTCGGGCGCCGCCATCGGGACCTCACGCGTCGGCGCCGGCTGGCAGCCGACGAGGGCGGCGCCGGAGACGACGACGGCGTGGAAGAGGCGGGCAGGTCGGAACGCCACGGAGCGAGCATACCACCGCGCCCGCGCGGCGCCCGCCGCGGCGATCAGCGCGCGACGGCCTCGACGAGGCTCACGGTGGGGAACGGGAAGGTCCGCGCCGGCGCGAAGCCCGTCGCCTCGAAGAGCTCGTGCAGCTCGGCGCGGCTGCGCTCGCGGCCCCGGCACACCATCATCATCTGGAGGTCGGCGCGGGTGCCGAGCGGGTCGCGCGAGTTCTTCTCGACCAAGGACTCGCAGACGAGGAGCCGCTGCCCCGGCTGCATCGCCCGGCGCACGACGCGCAAGATGACGCGACAGGTGTCGTCGTCCCAGTCGTGGAGGATGTTCTTGAGGACGTAGAGGTCGGCGCCCGACGGCACGCGCTCGAAGAAGCTGCCCGGCGCGAGCTCGACGCGGTGCGCGACCCCGCGCTCGGCGAGGAGCTGCCGGGCCGACTCGCAGACCCCGGCGGCGTCGCACAAGACCCCGCGCAGGTGCGCGTGGCGCTTCAGGATTTCGCTGAGGAGCGTGCCGCGACCGCCGCCGACGTCGCACACGCGCGCCACATCCTCGAAGGGATAGAGCCGCGCGACGACGGGCGCGTCGACGCGGGTGATGCCCATCATCGCGTGCGCGAAGATCTCGCGCTCGTCGGGGTGGGCGTCGAACCACTCCCACACCGTCTTGCCGTGCACGTGCTCGAACGAGCTCTCGCCCGTCTCGAGCGTGTGGGCGCACGCGAGCCACGCCTCGGCGTTGCTCGGCGAGGTGAAGTAGATCGCCATCTCGCGGGTCCGCTCGTCCGTCCCCGAGCGGAGCGCCCGGGAGAGGCGGTTGTTCTCGAATCGACCGTCGGCGCGGAGGGTGAACACCCCCGACGCCGCGAGCGCCCGGAGCGCGCGGTGGGTCGCGTCGGCGTCGAGGCCGCGCGCCTCCGCGACCGCGGCGGCGTCGAGGGGCCCGCGCTCCTCGAGGAGGTCGGCGACGTCGGCGCGGGCGATCGCGCCGAAGAGCGCCCCCTCGGCGATGGCCGTCGCGCGGTCGAAGACGACGAGCTCCGGCGGGCTCAGGCGATCGGTGAGCCGCCGCAGGAGCGAGCGGGCGCGCAGGCCGACGCGGATCGCGAGCGCGGGCGGAGCGCCGGGGAAGGGCGCGACGGCGGCGCGGGTCTTCGAAGGCGACGGCAGAGGGCGGCGCGGATCGCGAGTCGCGGCGGTCATGAGGACGGAGCGTACACCCGCCCGCCGCGAGAGGAGCGGGCGCCGCCGACGGTGGCGCGGACGGCCCGGCCACCCGCGGGGGCGCTCCTCAGCGGCGGGCGAAGCGCCGGAGCTCGCGCACGGTGGCCGTGCAGCGCCGCAGCGCCTGCTGCACGTCCCGGATCGACTGGAGGATCTCCGCCTTGCGGATCAGGTCCTCCGTCGAGAGGCTCGCGACCTCGCGCTCGAGGACCTCGGTGTTGGTCCAGGCGACGGCGAGCGGGTCGCTCAGGCCGGCGATGGCCCAGGCGGCGACGGAGCGCTCGTCGCCGCGGGTCTCGGACGTGAGCGTCTCGCGCATGGAGAGAGCGATGTCTTCGAGGTCCACGCCCGGAGGCAGTGCAAGCCCCGTGCGCGCCTCGTCCCTGGGATTGCCCTGGAGTTTCGCGGGGCTCTGGGCGCGACCGATGCTGCGTCGCTGCATCACTTCCCGCCCAAGGCCGCCCCGGCGGGCGGGTCCTACGTGGGGCCGGCGGCGCGCTGCCGGGCCCGTGCGGTACGCTCGGGGGACGATGCGGACGCACACCGAGTACTTCGTGTTCCACACCAAGAAGAAGCGCGAGCTCGTGCACCTCACGCCGAGGCTCGAGAAGGTGCTCGAGGTGAGCGGCATCCGTGAGGGGATGATGTTGGTCTCGGCGATGCACATCACCGCGGGGGTCTTCGTGAACGACAACGAGCCAGGCCTGCACGAGGACATCTGGAAGTGGCTGGAGGGGATCGCGCCGTTTCGTGCAGACTACAAGCACCACGACACCGGAGAAGACAACGGCGACGCGCACCTCAAGTCGATGCTCGTCCACCACGAGGTCATCGTGCCCATCACCGCGGGGCGGCTCGACCTCGGCACCTGGCAGCGGGTCTTCTACGCCGAGTTCGACGGCCAGCGCGACAAGCGCCTCATCGTGAAGGTGATGGGAGCGTGAGCGCCGCGCGCCTCGCGTGGGTTGCGGCGCTCGCGGGCGCGCTCGGGTGCTCCCCGGCGGTGTCGGGCGCGCGGCCGAGCGCGAGCGCGCCCGCCGACGAGGACTCGGAGGCCGCCCGCTCGGGCTTCCACGCGGCGGAGAAGGACGTGATCGTGGGCCTCTGCGCGGTGGACCGCCGGCTCGCCCAGCGCATGCGGCGCACCCCCACCGAGAAGGACCTCGGCGCGATCGGCATGCGGGTGATCCTGGCCGAAGACGTCGGCGCGGAGATCGTGGACGGCGCGATCGACCCGTTCTCGTTCGACGCCCGGCGGGCGGCGCTCGACGAGCTCCTCGCGCGGGCGCGGGCGGCGCCGACCACCAAATCGACGCGCCTCGACCACGAGCTCCTCGTGCGCCTGGTGGAGGCCGAGCGCCACCGGGTCGACGAGGAGCGGAACCTACCGTTTTCGGCGAGCGCGCTGGTCGACGCGATGGTCAAGACCTGGGTGCCGCCGCAGCGCGCCGGCGACCTCGCGCGCAAGGACGCCCTGCTCGCGCGGAGGCTCTCGCAGATCGAGGCCTCGGTCCGGGAGAAGACGCTGCCCGAGCCGCGGCGCACCGAGCTCGACGACGCGCTCGACGGGGTCGAGGCCATCGTCGGCACCGCGCCGTTCGTCGCGAGCGCGGCGGCGCTCTCGAGGCTCCGCGACGCCCTCGGCGAGTCGCACCCGCGCGGCTCGACGAGCTGGGACGAGCTCCGAGCCGGGGCCGCCCACCACCTCGGGGTCACCCTCCCCCAACCCGAGGTGCTCGACGCGCGCTTCGCCCGCGCCGAGGCGGAGCTGCGGGTCGCCATCCGCGCGCGCGCGTCGAAGCTCGCCGACACCGACGAGCGCGCGCTCGAGCGCAAGGCGGGCACCCTCCTCCTCGGCGACGGGGCGTGCCGCTTCGACGTCCCGGCGGAGGCGGTGGGCGTGCGGAGCGTCGGGCCGCCGCCCGAGCGGCTCGCCGGTTGCCACCTCGTGCGCCAGGTGATGGCGGCGCGCTCGCCCGAGGACGAGCTCCTTGCACTCTACATCATTCACGATCACCTCGCGCTCGCCCGGTGGGCGATCGGCGGCGCGGCGAGCCCCGACCGCTCGCCGCACCCGTGGGCGGGGTCGGTGCCGATGGAGCGCGAGGAGCGGCTCAGCCGGGCCGCCCGGTCGCGCCCGGTGGCCGCCCTCGGCGCGGGGCTGATGGCCGAGCTCCTGTGGGCCGCCGGCCCCGCCGGGGTGCGCGGGGTGGCGCAGGCCTGGAGCGAGTTCGGCGACGCCCCGCTCGACGTCGTCGAGCGCGAGATCGTGACGAGCGCGAACGCTGTTCCGCGGCCGCGAAATAGGTGATGATGGGCGCATGAAGCGGCTCACCCTGGGTATGGATGCGTGCGTAGAGACCCTGGCGCTCCTCATCGCCATCGCCTGGGCCGACGGCAAGCTCGAGGATCGCGAGAAGGAGGGCGTGAAGAGCGCCGCCTCCGTGCTCAACCTCACCAAAGAGATGCGCGACCGCCTCGACGGCCTCCTCGAGAAGCCGATGCCGATCGACCAGCTCCTCGTCGAGAGCCTGAGCAGCAAGGAGCGCGCGTTTGCCTACGTCGCCGCCGCGTGGATGACGGGCGTCGACGACGACGTGGATCCGAAGGAGGTCGCGATGCTCGACGAGGCGGCAGGCCTCTTCGGCTTCGACGACGCGACCAAGCGCGAGCTCACCCAGATCGCGCGCGACCTCGAGCCGCTGCGGAAGAAGGGCTCGGAGGCGGACTGGGCGAGCGAGCTCATCGCCCTCTTCAAGGCGATCCCGCCGCGCGTCGAGCGCGTGAGCGGCGACGTCGAGGTCGTGTTCGGCTGACGGCCCGACGCGCGGCCGATCAGAAGAAGCAAGCGCCGAGGCCGCGGTAGGTCGAGGCGCGGCCGACGACGCGGCCGGCGGACACGAGAAGAACCTCCGAGAATCGCTCGGCGATTTCGCCCGCTTTGGCGTGGCGGAACACGACCGGGGCGCCGAGCGCGAGCGGCGCTCGGGAGGGCGGCTCGCGCACCGGCGTCTGCACCTCGCCCGCCATCTCCATGGGCAAGAGCGTGAGCCCCGAGGGGAGCCACGGGAGCGGCGCCTTGTCGCGGCCCGGCGGCCCGGAGGCGACGTACCCGCCCCCGAGGCAGGTGACGACGTCGCGCGTCGCGCGGCGCGTGACCTCGAGCGCGAAGAAGCACGACGGCTCGAGGCTCCGAACGAGCGCGCTCTCGTAGCCGTCGAAGAGGTGCGGCTTGAAGAGCGCGGAGCCCGCGGTGGTCTCGGTGACTCCCGTCGCCGGTGACGTCACCTCGAGCGAGCCGGTCCCGCCGCCGTTGACGAGGTCGAGCTCGAAGCCAGCCTCGCGGAGGGCGGCGACGATCGCGCGCCGGCGCGCCGCGAGCTCGCGCATGCTGGCGCGCTTGAGCAGCGCCTTGGCGAGCCGGAGCGCGCGGCCGTCTTCGGGAGCGGCGTCGGGGAGCCCGGCGATCTGGGCCTCGTAGCCGAGGAGGCCGACGAGCTCGGCCCCTCCGCACGCGCGGGCGTGCCGCGCGAGCGCGACCACGTCGGCCGGGGTCGCGAGGGGCGAGCGGCGGACGCCGACGTGGACGCGATCGCCGAGCGCGCGCAGGCTCATGTCGACGCAGGCGACGAGGCGGACGGTGACGCCGCGCGCGCGGGCCGCCTCCGACCAGCGCGTGACCGCGAGCGGGTCGTCGACGGCGACGGCGATCGAGCGCCCGCGCTCGAGAGCGCGGAAGACGTGCTCGAGGTCGCGCTCCTGCCACACCGGGTACGCGAGGAGGAGGTCGTCGACCCCGCGCTCGGCGAGGAGGGCCGCCTCGGCGGCCGAGTAGGCCATGACGCCGCGCAAATACGGAGCCCCGCGCTCGAGAGCGCGGGCCAGGAGATCGGGCACGCGGAGGCTCTTCGAGGCGAGGCGAGCGGTGATGCCGTGGCCGCGCGCCGCCGCCGCGACCCGCTCGACGTTGCGATCGAACGCGTCGAGATCGACGAACAGCGCCGGCAGGGGCTCCCCCGAGAGCGCGCGGACGACGTCGGCGTACGAGAGGGGCATCGCCCCCTACCGTACTCGACGGGCGCGCCCGTGCGCACCTCACTCGCGGTGGTAGGAGAGGCGGCACGTCGCCATCGCGCGGCACATCACGAGGTTCGGATCGTTGGTCGGGTTGTACCAGGGCGCGATCTCGTCGCCCTTCAGGCAGCTCAGCTGGTAGATGCCCACGCCGTCGACGGTGCACCACTCTCGGCCGACCCGCAGCGCCTGCGCGCTGCAGTACCCCTGAGCGCGCGCCTCGAGCATGTTGTACGCGGCGGTATAGTCGCTGCCGACCCCGTCCATCGTCGCGGACCCCCTCGAGCAGTCGAGCGTGGCGGCGCCGCCGCCGCCGCCGATCATCTCGCTCTCGGCCTCGCACATCCACATGTTGCGGAGGCGCACGCGCTCGCCGAGCGAGGCGAAGCACGTCGACGTGACCGCGCGCGGTCGGCGGCGTCTCAACTCGAGTGCGCGCATGTAGGGAAGGCGCAAGGGCGCGGATCACCGCGGGAATGCTCGGCACGATCGTTGCGAATGGGCCGGCCGAATCGCGGTTTTCGCCGGCCAATTCGGCGCCGCTTCGAGGTGACCCATGACATTCCGATCCTTGCTCTTCATCCCCGCGGTCGCCGCCCTCGGCGTCGTCGCGGGCTGCGGCAGCGACAGCGGCACGACCGGCGCGCTCGGCCAGTCGTCGACCACCGCCGACTGCGCTCCCAACGACACGGCCTGCCAGAATGACGGGCTCGACGCGCCGCTCGCCGAGGGCGCCACGTTGCCCATCAACGTGCGCATCACCGCCAAGGGCGTGGCCGCGCCCAAGCTCACGCTCGAGAGCGCGCGCACCGACGTGGTCGCGGTCGACAGCGGGCAGCTCGTCGGCAAGGGCGCCGGCTTCTCGAGCGTGCTCATGCTCGGCGAGGGCGGCGTGGTGATGGACTTCGTCACGCTCACCGTGGAGAGGCCCGACCGCGTCGAGCTCTATCGCCTCGACGCGAGCGGCGGCGCCGAGCCCTCGCCGTTGCCGCAGAAGATCCAGCTCGCGCCCGGAGACGACTTCGAGGTCTCGGTCAAGGCGTTCAGCGGCGCGACGCGCCTGCTCGGCGAGCTCGACGGCGGTTGGTCCCTCGAGGGCAACGCCGCGATGATGCTCGACTCGGGCCGCAAGGGAAGCCGCCGCGTCCGCGCCAAGGCGCCGGGATCGGCTCGGCTCGTGATCAAGACGTCGTCGTTCGAGAAGTCGCTCGATCTGGAGGTGCTGCCGTGAAGCGTTCGTTCGTCCTCTTCGCGGGCATCTCGCTCGCCGCGCTCGCCGGCTGCGGCAACCCGACCTTCACCCCGCGCACCAACGCGCCCCCGGGCGCGGTCGCCGAGTACTACGAGAACACCGAGACCCAGGGGCGGAGCATCCGGCTGACCGAGGGCGTCGCGATCGCGATCGAGTGCAGCGACAAGAAGGGCCACCCGTGCTCGCTCGACGGCTCGCGCATGGACGACGAGGGCGTCGCGACCGTGCGCCGCGCGTACGGCGCCCTCGACCAGAAGCTCGTATATTCGGGGGCGTCGAACAAGTCGTACGAGAACCGCGCCGTGTTCGTCGTCGTCGGGAAGAAGGCCGGCAAGACCAAGCTGATGGTGCGGACGGGCAACGGCGACGTCGACGTCGAGATCGACATCCGCGCGCGCTGATCGAGGCAGCGACCCTCGACACACGCCGACGCGTTCGCCTACCCTGCTCGGCCGTGACGACCCCCGCCCTCCGCGCGTTCGTCGCGCTCGCCGCGCTCTCGGTCGGCGGGTGCTCTCGTGGCGAAACGCCAGCCCGAGACGCGGGCGGCGGAGACGCCGCTTCACCCTCGACCACGCCGAACGCGCCCGCGCTCGACGCGAGCGGGCTCGCGCCCGCTGACGCCGGGGGCACGGTCGACGCCGCCTCCGCGGCCGACGCGGGCCTCGCGGGCGACGCCGGGGCCGCGCCCGACGGCGGCGACGGCGGCGACGTCCTCACCTACATTGAGGGCGAGTGCTTCGGCCCGTGCCGCGGCCTCTCGATCACCCTGCGCTGCGGCGACGGCAAGGCGATCGGGCGAAAGCCCGTCGACCCCGCGGCCGCGGCGGCGCTCTGCCGCGACGTGGAGGCCTATCTCTCGGCGCACAAGTGCCGCATCCTCGGGCCGACCGACACCCAATACGCGACGCTCCGCCTCAAGAAGGCGACGGGGAAGCCGCTGGAGGCCAAACACCCCGCGCGGCGCGCGTGCACCCGCGAGCTCACCGAGCTCGAAGAGCGCCTGCACGAGCTCGTGAAGTAGGCTGGCGTCGCCGGACGCTCCAGGGCGGCGGCGGAGCGCGGCTCAGCGCCCGACGGCGCCGAGCTTCTCCTCGACCAGGATGTCGGCGATCTTGTAGGTCGGCGAGTTGAGCTTCTCGCTCCGCTCGGCGATCTCCCAGATCGTGTCGTAGATCTTCATCGTCCGCTCGCGCGAGACCGCCGCGTCGTAGCCCTTCACCTCTTGGGCGACGTTGACGAGCCCGCCGGCGTTGATGGCGTAGTCGGGCGCGTAGAGGATGCCGCGCGCGTGGAGGTCGTCGCCGTGCCGCGGCTCGGCGAGCTGGTTGTTGGCCGCGCCGGCGACGATCTTGGCTTTGATCGTCGGGATCGTGGCGTCGTTGAGCGCCGAGCCGAGAGCGCAGGGCGCGAGGACGTCGCACGCGGTCTGGAAGATCGACTCGAGGGGAACCACCGTCGCGCCGAACTCGCGCTGGGCGCGCTCGGACTTGAGCTTGTCGACGTCGGCGACGGAGAGCTTCGCGCCCTGGGCGTGGAGCTCCTTGCAGAGGTAGTAGCCGACGTGGCCGACGCCCTGGATGGCGACGTGCACGCCCTCGAGGGAGCTCTTGCCGAGCTTCATCTTCACGCAGGCCTCGATGCCGCGCCGCACGCCGAGGGCGGTGAACGGAGACGGATCGCCCGAGCCGCCGTGGGCGGGGTCGACGCCGGTGACGTTCTTGGTGACCGAGCGGATGACCTCCATGTCCTCGAGCCCGGTGCCGCTGTCTTCGGCGGTGATGTAGTGGCCGCGCAGATCCTCGAGGAAATGCCCGAAGGCGCGGAAGAGCGCGACGCGGTCGAAGTGGGTCTTCGGGCGGATGATGACGCTCTTGCCGCCGCCGTGGGCGAGGCCCGCGAGGGCGGCCTTGTACGTCATGCCGCGCGCGAGGCGGAGCGCGTCGACGACCGCGTCCTCCTCCTTGTCGTATTCGATGAAGCGGCAGCCGCCGAGGGCGGGGCCGAGGCGCGAGTCGTGGATGGCCACGATGGCCTTCATCCCCGTCGCCTTGTCGAACTTGAAGTGGACTTCGCCGTAGTCGTACGCCTTCAAATGGCCAAAGAGGTCCATCGCCGTCTCGCTCTCCGTCGTCGCGCTGCGTTCAATGCCCGTGGGGATCGTGCATGCCCGGAGGCATCTGCGGCATGCCCGGCATGCCCGGCATCCCGGGCATCCCCGGGATGTCCATCTTCGTCGGGCCCTTCGACGCGTCCTTGGCGCCGCCGTCCGGCGGCTGCTGGAAGCGGTCGACGTTGGCCGTCGCCCAGTCGCCCGCCGTGCTCGCCACGGAGTAGAACGTGGGGTCGGAGTCCTTCACCGCCCAGCGGTTCGCGCCCGAGGACGTCTTGCCGAGCTTGACCACGTATTTGGCGGCGTTGTCCTTGAGCTGGATGGTGACCGTCGCCTCGGGGGCGTCGAGCCCGACGTCCGCGGCCGTCTTGCCGTCGCCGAAGTCGTCGGCGGTGAGGTTCTTGAAGCCGCCGACGAGCTCCTTCACCTTCGCGCCGTCGAAGCCCTTGATCGGCTCCTTCTTGAAGGTGCCCGCCCACTTGTCGTCGGCCTTCGTGAACGAGAAGAGGCCGTTCTTGTTCTCGAGGGTGACCTGCGTCACGCTCCCGTCGTCGAACTTCAGGACCTCGTTGTCGCGGAAGCCCTTGGCCTCGCGCTGGTACGAGAAGCTCGAGTAGCCGGTGACGGTGAAGACGACCGGCTTGCCGTCCATCATCGCGAGCTGGCCGCGGGGGCCGGACTTGCCGAACGAGACGTCGAGCTTCTTGTCGGCGCCCTTCCACGCGATCACGTGGACGGCGTGGGCGGCGTCGAGCTGGTAGTCCTTCTTGTCGTCGTCGGTCGCGGTGGCGGCGATGCCCTCCTTGGACTTGATCTCCTTGAGGTTGTCGAGGACCGCCTTGACGCTCGCCTGGCCCGCGGGCGCGCTCACCGGCTTGGTGAGCTGCCACTTGTCGCCCTTCTTCTCCAGAAGGACCTCGCCCTTGTCGCCGTTGGTGATGCTCAGCTTGTCGACGTCGTCGGTGCCCTTGATCTCGGGCACCTCGATGGGCTTCTCGGTCGTCGTGCCGACGGCCTTGTCCTTGTTGTACTGCATGTAGGCGAGGCCGCCGAGCGCAGCGAGGGCGACGACGCCGATCCAGATCTGGGTCGACCGGTTCATGGTGGGATCTCGTGGAGGGAGGTTCGGGGGGCGCGTGATCGCGCCCCCTCGCAGCGAGAGGCGGCGGGCTTCAGGCGAGCGAGACGTTCTCGCGCGCGCGGAGGCGGAGCTGCCAACGGACGATGCCGACGAGCGCGAAGAGCAGCGGGAGGAAGAGGATGAGCGTCAGCTCGATCCAGAGCTGCGTGCGCTTGCGCGCCTGCTTCATCTCCTCGTCGCGCTTCTTGAGCTGGTCCTCCGACTCCTCGTTGAAGTTGGGCTTCGCGGTGTCGCCGTACGAGAGGCCAGGCTCGGTGAGGATCTTGGCGCTGACGGCGAGGAGGTCGGTGTCACCCGTGATCCAGTCGAGCGTGTTCTTGAAGGCCACGATCGTCTGGGTGAGGGCCTGCTGCGCGTAGGGACCGGCGAGCTGCTGGAGCTGCGGGTCGCCCATGTCGCCCATCTGCATCCCCATCATCCCCTGCATGTCGGGGCCGTTGCCGGACCGCGCGAAGGGGTTGGCGAGGAACTGCGACGAGGCGAGCACGAACACGCGGGCCGGCTTCGCGCTCTTGGCGGGCGCGTCGACGCCCTGCTTGTCGCCCGCGGGGAAGGCGCTCGTGATCGTCCCCTCGAGCGTGGCGCCGATCGCGAACTGCTGCCACTCGCCCTTGGGCTTCCACGAGCGGAAGGGCTTGAGGTCAACGGTGTCGCTCGTCTCCCGGATGCTGCGCGGGGTGGAGCGCACGACGACCTTGAACTTGTCGGCGGGGATCTCGGGCTGCTTCTCCTTGTGGAGCACGAGGCTCGAGGAGAAGGGCACGACGACCGCGGGGATGCGGAAGAACGCCGGGAACGCGGTGTCGAGGAAGGCCTCGTCGCCGGTGTAGCGGCTGTCGTCCTGCACGTCGAGGAACTGGGGGAAGCGCGCGCTGGCCACGCCGCCCTGGGTCATGACCGAGACGCGGAACGAGCGGCCGAAGTCGATGACCGCGTCCTTGCGCATCTCGATGCCGTAGCCGTCGAGGAGCTTCTCGAGGCCGTGGGTCGAGAGCGACGCGTTCATCGTCGCGTCGGCGTTCTTCACGTTCACCGCGCTCGCGAAGATCGCGAGGCTCTTGCCGCGCATCAAGAACTGGTCGATGCGGCGGAGCTCCTTCTCGGTGAAGTCCTTGCCGGGCTGGGTGATGATCAGCCCGTCGAGGCTGTCGTCGATCTCCAGGTCCCCGTTCTTCAGGTCCACGTCCTGGAACTGGTAGTACGTGAAGTTCTGCGAGATGATCTGCTGGATGCTCGGGCGCCCCATGTTGTGGGGGACGAGGTTCGCCTCGGTGAGCTTGATCTCGTCCTTGCCCGACAGCACGCCGATCTTGTGCTTGGTGCCGTCGCCCTTGTCACGGACCTCGCGGATCTTGTTCGTGATCCAGAACTCGAGGCCGTCGGTGCGATCGGGCGGCAGGAACTTGATGGCGTCGCGCTCGGTGCCGTAGTTGAACACCAGGCACATGTAGCCCTGCGTGATCGCCGCCTTGTCTTCCTCTTCGCGGGCCTCGCCGAAGGGCTGCTGCACGCAGCCGGCGTCCTTGGCGGCGTCCTTGTCCTTGTCCTCCTTGGGCTCGAGGATCCGGAACTCGAACTTGCCGCCGCTCGAGCCCTGGTACTCGATGAGGAGGTCGCGGAGGTCGCGCACGAAGGCGTCGAGCTTCGGCAGCCCCTTGGTGACGTAGGCGTCGACCTTGATCTTGTCCTTCTTGACGGACTTGAGGAGGTTCGAGCTGCCCTTCGAGAGGGTGTACTTCTCGGACTTGGTGGTGTCGATCCGCTTGTAGCCGCCGAAGGCGCTGATCGCGTTGACCGCGATCAGGATGCCGGCGATGACGAGGAGGAGGACGCCGCTTTCGGTCGCGGCCTTTGCCTTGCGTTCCATGGCTCTTCGATTCTCCTCTCAGCTCAGCGCCACTTCCGGCTCTCGAGGGAGCGGAACGAGACGAGCAGCGCAAGCACCGCGATCGAGACGAAATAGACGACGGCCCTCGTGTCGATCACTCCGCGCGAGAACGGCTCGAAGCGAGACTCGAAGCTGAAGAAGGCGATGAGATCGCCGGGCCAGCCGGGGAGGAAGCGCACGAGGCGCCCGATGAGGAACACGCCCGCGAGGAGCGCGACCGAGAGGAAGAGGCTCACGATCTGGTTCTCGGTGAGGCTCGAGAACATCATGCCGATCGCGACCGAGGCCATCGACAGGAGCACGAGGCCGAGCATGGCCGCCCAGAACGGACCCCAGTCGAACGGGCCGAGGTGCCACGGCCACCCGAACATCACGAGCGGGTAGGCCAAGAGCAGGCCGATGATGATGAGGAGCATCGTCATGCTCGCGAGGAACTTGCCGAGGATGACCTCGCTGTCCCGCACCGGGAGCGTGATGAGGAGCTCCAGCGTGCCCATGCGCTTCTCCTCCGAGAGCGAGCGCATGGTGAAGAGCGGCGCGGTGATGACGCACAAGATCGGCGGCACGGTGATCGGCGCGCCGTCGGGGATGCCGAGGAACTGCGAGTAGCTCGCCCGGTTGACCTGGAAGAAGTCGAGGTAGAAGAAGCAGACCAGGCCGAACGCCACCAGCGTGAGCGAGATGACGATGTAGGCGATCGGCGAGTTGAAGTACGAGGCGAGCTCGCGCTTCGTGATCGTCCACACGTTCATCGCGTACGTCGCGGCGGGGCCGCGCGGCAGGCGGAGGTGGTTCCTCGTCTTCTCGCGAGCGCCGGTCAGCGCGGGATCCTCGGGCTCGGGCTTGGACTTGGCCTTCGCCTCCTCCTCGCCGTCGTCGTCGTCCCCGTCGTCGTCCCCGTCGTCGTCGTCGCCCTTGGACTCGTCGTCGTCGGACTCTTCTTCCTCCGACTCCTCTTCCTCGGACTCGTCCTTCTCGTCCTCGAGGTCCTCGTCGTGGCCCTTCTTCTTGGATTGGCTCATGGCTACTTCTCGTCCTCGTCGTCTTCGTCTTCGTCTTCGTCCTCGTCCTCGTCGTCGTCGTCGTCCCCGTCGTCTTCGTGGGGGACGTCCGACGCCGCCGGCCCGAGCTTGCGGTTCCTGCGCTCGTCACCGATGGTGAGGTGCCGAAAGACGTCTTCGAGAGTCTGCGTGTCGCGGTGGAGCTCGAGCATGACCCAGCCCTTGTCCGACACCAGGCGGAAGATGTCCGCGCGGATGTCGAGGTCTTGCTCGGTGGTGAGCTCGTAGGCGTGGGCGCGGTCGTCGGTGGGCAGCTCGTTGACCTTCTTCACGCCCTTCAGCTTGTTGAGGGCGTCCTCGACCTCGCGCTTGCCCGGCGGCATCCCTTGCCCGCGGTACGGGGTGTCGATGGCCGACTCCTGGATCGCGACGACGTAGCGGACGCTGCCGCTCTTCGCGCGGATCTCGTCGAGCGGGCCGTCGGCGACCACGCGGCCGCGCGACACGATGATGGCGCGGGCGCAGGCGATCTCGACCTCCTTGAGGTTGTGGGTCGAGAGGAGGACGGTGCGCTCCTTGCCGATCTGCTTGAGATAGTCGAGGAACTCGGCCTTCTCGTTGGGGTCGAGGTCGCTCGTCGGCTCGTCGAGGATGAGGATCGGCGGGTCGTGGATGAGCGCCTGGGCGAGGCCGACGCGCTGCCGGTAGCCGTGCGAGAGCGCCCGGATCTCCTTGGTGAGCACCTGGGCGAGACCGCAGACCTCGATCACGCTCTTCGCGCGCTTCTTGAAGGTCTCGTGATCGAGGTGCCGGAGATCGGCGGCGAACTTGAGGTACTCGTAGACGTTCAGCTCCAGGTAGAGCGGCGCGCGCTGCGGGAGGTACCCGATGCTCTCGCGCACCGGCAGCGGGTCTTCGAAGACGTCGAACCCGTGCACCCGCGCCACTCCCGACGTGGGGGAGATGAAGCACGTGAGGATGCGCATCGTCGTCGACTTGCCGGCGCCGTTCGGGCCGAGGAAGCCGACGACCTCGCCCCGCCTGACCTCGAAGCTCACCTTGTCGAGCGCGCGGAACGACCCGTAGCTCTTGCTGAGGTCGTTCGCATAAATCATCACGTCGGTGGACATCCGACCTCCGAATGCGCCGGCCAACGGCGCCGGCGACGACAAACTCGCCGGCCAACGACGCCGGCAAAAAACGCGGAAGAAACCTGCGAAGCTCAGGGTTCGCGGCGGGCCGAACAGCGTGGCCGACCGAGTTGTTCCCTGACGATGCGAGCTGCCGAAATCTTGCGAGAAATCGCGAGGCTTGGCGGCTCGGCCGCGCATCCTAATCAGCACCCCCGTGGTGTCAACGATCCTCGCGCGGCGTTTGCGCGCGGCGCTGCGCGTTTGAGCAGTCGCGCGCCGCGAGCCCCCTCCGGGGTAGCGCTCAGGGGCGCAGGCCGCGCATCTGGAGGAGGAGGGCGTTGCGGAGGCCGGGCTCGAGCGCGGTCTCGAGGGTCGCGTAGCCGGCGAGCCAACCGAGCAGCGCCATGAAGTAGAGGGCGAAGAAGTTCTGTGCACACTGCATCGGATCCACCGCCGCCGTCACCTCGCCCCGGGCCTGGGCGGCGGCGACGAGCGCGGCGATCCGGCCGAAAAACGCGTACGTGACCGCCGACACGCGCTGGGCGTTGGGGCCCCGCGCCATCGGGACGCGCTGCACGAAGGCGGCCGCCACCCCGGGGTGCTCGGCGTACATGCGGAACACGCCGTCGAAGACGAACATGAGCTGATCGACGAGGGGCGCGTCCGGCAGGCGCTCGAAGCGCTCCTCGGTCGCCCGGAGCAGCCGATCGTGCATGACGAGGTGGAGGAGGTCCTCCTTGTCGGGCGCGTGGACGAAGACCGTGCCCGCCGCCACCCCCGCGCGCTCGGCGATCGCCTTGGTCGTCGTGGCGTCGTAGCCGACGGTCGTGAAGAGCTCCCACGCCGCCTCCCGGATCTTCTCCCGAGTGTCCCGCTTCTGGTCCGCGCGGGTACGAGTTTTGCTGACTTTGCTCATCGAACGACAATGTCAGTGTAGGTCGTATCTACTTATTTTCAATCGTGTTCCTTGACTAGTGCCCGACCTGACCCCAGTCTAATGAGCGTAGTCACTGACTATACTCATTCTGGAGACGGGACCATGATCACCACCTACGAGCCGACGATGACGATGCGCGACGCGCGAGCCCGCTACTTCGACGCCAACGGGTTCGGGCCGAACGGCGGGTACGACGACGCGTGGGTGGACTTCAGCCTCGGGCCCATCCCCTTCCCGTTCCCGCAGACGGCGGGTCGCGTGCGCGCGGTGCGCTACCACGACCTTCACCACATCCTCACCGACTACGACACCAACTTCGTCGGCGAGCTCGAGATCTCGGCGTGGGAGATCGGTGCAGGTTGCAAGGACTTCGTGGCCGCCTGGCAGCTCAACCTGAGCGGCATGGCGGGCGGGCTCTTCCTCGCGCCGCGGCGCACGTTCGCGGCGTTCGTGCGCGGGCGCCGGAGCCGCTCGCTCTACGGCGAAGACTTCGAGCCGCTCCTCGACGCCGAGGTCGGGGCGACGCGGCGCGAGTTCGTCGCGCCGGAGCCGGGCCCGGCGACGGCGGCGGATGTGGGGCTCTTCGCGGCCGCGTGCGCCGTGGGCCTCGTGCTCGGCCTCGCCTTCTTCGCGGTGGCGCTCCCCCTCGCGCCGTTCGGCCTCCTCACCAGCGCGTGGCTCAAGGCCAAGCGCGCGAAGGCCGCCGCGCCGAGCGCGCGCCCGGCCTGACGCCGGCTCCGCGCACGCGGAGGCGATGAGTAACTCTCGCCCCCCAAGCCGGTGGCTCATCCGCGAGAGCATCGAGTCCAAGGACTCGGAGGTCTCTCATGAGAACCGTGCGCGCGCTCGTGACGTCCGCGGGGGTAACGTTCGTCCTCGTCGCATCCGGCGCGGACGCGCAGCCGCGACCGCCCACGCCCCCGGGTCCGACGATCGTCACGCCGTCGCTGCCGCCGGGCGCCGCCGGGGTGAAGCTCGCGCCGCGCCCGCTCGCCGCGCCCCCGACCGTGACCCGGGCCCCCGTCGTCGCCGCGCCGACGCCAGCGCCGCGTGCGCTCCCGAAGCTCGACGCGAAGCGGGCGAGCGCGTTCGCCTCCAAGCCGACGCTGTCGCCGCCGAAGCCGGGCGCCGATCCCCGCGTCCGCGGCGGCAACCTCAGCGCCTCGGCCGGGTCGTCACGGGAGATCCAGATCGCGACCGAGGGCGCGAGCGTGTACGTCGTGTGGAGCGAGCAGGTCGGCTTCCACTCCGACATCGTGATGGCGGTGAGCGACGACGGCGGCGAGAGCTTCTTCCCCCCCTTCCGGCTCACCGACCAGAGCGCGCTCGCGCGAAAGCCGGTGGTCGCCGCCGCCGGGCCCCAGGTGGTGGTCCTCTGGGAGGAGGGAGTCGCCGGCGGGCAGACGAGCCGCGTCGGGCGGGTCGTGAGCGGCGATCGCGGGGCGACGTTCGGCCCCGTCGAGAGGCCGAGCGGCGCCGAGCACGCCGCTGCGCCGCGGGTCGTGGCGAGCGGGCTGGACACGTTCGAGGCCTGGTTCCTCCCGAGCGCCCGGAGCGCGGTCGTGGCCAAGAACGGCAAGGAGGTGGCGCGTCGGCCGTCGGTGCTGCCGTCCGAGATCAGCGCGGACGCGTTCGGCGCCGTCGCCCAGGTCGTCTACGGGGTCGACCCGAGGTATCCCGGTAGTTATACATCGGTCCACTTCAGCGCCGATCGCGGCGGGTCGTGGCGCGGCACCGACTACGCGACGTGCTGGTGGCAAGGTCCCGATCAGGCCGCGGCTTCGGTGCGAGTCACGCCGCGCCTCAACCCCGCCCACGATCCGAACGTCGTGGTCGCGGTCGACACGCGGGTCGCGCGGGTGAACGCCCACCACGTCGTCCGGATCTCGGCCGACGTCGACTCGCTGTGCAACCCCCGGCTGGGGGTGGGGCGCATCGGCTACCTCGGGTTCGAGACCCTCCCGGCCGGCTCGAGCCTCGCGCGCGACGCCTGGGCGGTGAAGCTGGTCGGCGGCTTCCAGGCCACCCACCTGGCCGCGCTCCTCGACCCCTTCGGGACGCCGTCGATCGTGCTCGAGAGCAGCGCGAGGACCACGGGCTACGGCGCGCCGCAGTTCCGGCAGATCCAGGACATCGATCTCACGACCAACGAGTCGGGCCGCTTCGTCGCCCTCGGCTTCACGTCGCCGGTCGACTCCGCGACGGTGGCGCGACCGATCGTCGTCCACTCGAACGACCTCGGCGCGACCACCACCGCCACGCTCGTCGCGACGTCGTCGGGGCACGCCCGCGGGATCAAGGTCGCGACCGCCGGCGCGAACGTGATCGCCGCGTGGGAGGAGCCGGGGGCCTCCGGGGCGCCGGACGTGTACGTGCACGCGTTCCGCGCCGTCGATCCCTGAGCGCGCAGGACGGGTAGCGCCGACGCGCGGGCGGCCGCGCGTGGTAGTCTCCCGCGCCGTGAGCACCGCGCGCGCCTTCGGACTGTCGGCCCTCGTCGGGCTGCTGATCGCCTGCACGACGGGCGCCAAGCCCACCGCCGCTCCCGACCGCCCGACCGCCTCGTCGGCGAGCGCGGCGGCGCCCGCGAGCGCGACCGTCGCGGCGCCCGTCGCGAGCGCGAGCGCGACCGTCGCGAAGGCCAAGCCGGACGCCGGGGCCGAGGCGGGCGCGCCGCCTCCCGAGGACGCGGAGGTCGGCTGGACGGACCTCGGCGTCGTCGACGAGCTCGCCAAGGACTGCAGCTACACCCCGCGCGGCGTCGTCCGCCCCAAGGGCGTGGACCGCGACTTCTGGGGCGACGGTACGCCGCTCTCGTGCGAGTGGGGGCTCTACGGGCAGTCGTGCGTCGTCGATCCGTGCCTCGACGAGCAGAAGGACCTCTGCAACCCCAGGTGCCAGAAGACGTGCGAAGGCTGCGCCGCGACCTGCGTCTCGGGGTGCCAGGCGTGCAAGGCCACGTGCAAGGGGGACGCCGCGTGCGTCCACGCGTGCGCGAAGAAGTGCGGCACCTGCCGGCAGGAGTGCCTCCTCGCCAAGGACCGCTGCTCGTCGGGCGCGTGCGCGAAGCGCAACCTCGAGTGCAGACGCGAGATGATGGCCAAGTGGGTCAAGTCGGGGTGCGACAAGGCGTGCAAGGCCTTCTACGCGTGCGCCGAGGCCTGCTCCGACGACGACCCCCAGAAGTGCCGCGATGGCTGCCGCACCAAGACGCTCGGCCCCTGCACGCCGACGTTCCGGAGCGCCTGCATCTTCAACGGCCTGCTCTACGGCCCCGACGAGCTGACGGGGCCTTGAGGCGCGCGGCCCTGCTCGCCGGCCTCGCGGTCGCCGGGTGCGGGGCCTCGCCCGCGCCCCAGCGGCCACCGCCGGCGCCGGCGGGCGCCGCGGCTCCCCGCGCTCCCACTATCCCTGACGAGATGACTCTCGTCCCCGGCGGCGCCTTCGTGCGCGGGCGCGACCGAGGTCCACGCCGCGACGAGGCCCCGGCCCACGAGGTGGTCGTGCGCGCGTTCGCCGTCGACCGCACCCTCGTCACGCGGGCCGCGTTCGCGCGCTTCGTCGCGCGTACGGGGTACGTCACGACCGCGGAGCGGGTCGGCCTCGGCACCGGCGCCCGCGAGGGGATGGGCGACTGGGAGTGGGAGCGGATCCCCCACGCGTCGTGGCGCCGGCCCTTCCGCGACGCCGAGACGACGCCCGACGCGCCCCCGACCGCGGCCGCGGACCTCGCCGCCTTCCTCCGCGACGACGCCCCGGTGGTGATGGTGAGCTGGCACGACGCGGCCGCGTTCTGCGAGGCGGCGGGCAAGCGGCTCCCGACCGAGGCCGAGTGGGAGCGCGCGATGCGCGCCGGGGCCGGGGGCTCGAGATATCCCTGGGGAGATAGTCCGACCGACGCCTCGGGCAAGCTGCTCCTGAACTTCTGGCAGGGGGCCTCCCACGAGAAGAACGATCGCGACGACGGCTTCGTGTACGTCTCGCCGGTGACGGCGTTCCCGCCGAACGCGCTCGGGATCCACGATCCGGTGGGCAACGTGTGGCAGTGGACCGCGGACTGGTACGCGCCCGACGCCTACGCGCGCGCGGCGCCGCGCGCGGTCGATCCCGCCGGACCCGCCCACGGCAAGGAGCGGGTGCTCCGCGGGGGATCGTGGTGGTGCGGCGCGTGCACGTGCGAGGGCAACGGCCTCCACTACCGGGGCAAGTCCCACCCCGACGCCGCGTTCAACAACAACGGGTTTCGCTGCGCCGCCGACGTGGACGCCGAGGGGCGGCTCGCGCCCGCGCCGCGAGCGAGTACGATGGGGCCCGATGTGGATCGCGCGCCCGGACGTGAAGCGAGCTCTCGACGCCCTCCTCGAGGCGACCGAGGAGGGTGAGGTCATCGCCCTCGACCGCGTGGCCGACGCGCTCGGCGACGTGACCGTCGGCACCGCCGAGGTCGAGGCGGTCCTCGACGCGCTCGAGCGCGCCGGCCGCGTGGTCTCGGCGCCCGAGGGCGGCGGCGCGTCCGGGGGCGAGTCGAGCCTCGCCGCGGTCGTGACCGCGGCGCGCGTCCTCCGGGCCGAGCTCGGGCGGGCGCCGACCCGGGCCGAAGTCGCCGCGCGCGCGGGGATCTCCGACTCCCAGGTGGCGGTGGCCCTCCTCCTCGTGCGGGTGATGCAGCGCTGAGCCGCCCGCCCCCAATGGTGATAGATTCGGGGCCGCGCCGGGACGCGGCGCGCCCGGCTACCATGCGCCACCGCGCCGCTCTCCTCGTCCTCGCCCTCGTCGTGCTCGCGCTCGGCGCCGGGTGTGGCCCGTCGCTCCGCTTCGACCCCGCGACCCACACCGCGCTCGCGCAAGCGAAGATGCGGCGGCTCGAGACCGACAGCCTCGTCCTCTACTATCCCGATCATGCTAGAGACGAGACGCTGCGCGTCGCGGCGCGCTACGAGGCGTGCCTGCGGGTGCTCCGCTCCGCATCGCGCATCCACACGAAGGCCGCCGACGAGAAGCCGCGCGTCGTCCTCCCCGACGCGCCGCTCAACAACGCGTACGTGGCGCCGATGGCCGCCGGCGTCGAGACGTTCGCCGTCGTCCCCACCTTCGCCACCGCCGAGATCTTCGCCACCCTCGGCCTGCCGCCGGACCCGTCGTTCGTCGGCTGCCACGAGCTCGTCCACTACGTGCAAGGTCTCCAGGTGACGGGCCTGCCCGGCTTCGTCAACGAGGTCTTCGGCAACGTCATCACCCCGCAGGTCGGGCTCGACTCGTGGTTCTGGGAGGGGCTCGCGGTCTACTACGAGACCAAGGCGCAGGGCGGCGTCGGCCGCCTCGGCTCCCCCTTCTGGCACGGGCTCTTCGCCGCCGGCGTCGCGGGGAAGAAGCCGAACGGCGGCTGGATGAGCGACTTCCAGCGCGATCAGCCCTTCGGCGCGAACTACCTCACCGGCTCGCACTTCGTCGACTGGCTCGCGCGGACCTACGGCGAAGAGAAGCTGTGGATGGTGATCTCGCACCAGGCCGACTCCGTCTTCTTCCCCCTCGGGGTGAACCCGCGCTTCGGCAACGTCTACGGCAAGAACCTCTCCGGCCTCATCGACGAGTTCGCCACCTTCGTCCAGAACCAATACAAGGTGGTCGGGCGCCCCGCCGGCCAGGTCGAGGTGCGGGAGATGGAGACCACGGCCCGCTACACGTGCCAGGGCGCGTCGGGCGCGCCCGCCGACGGAGGCGGCGCCGAGGCCGAGATCACCGCCGGCTACGACGCCGCGTCGCGGCTCGTCGTCCGCGACTCCCGCGGGGAGGTGGTCTTCGACGAGAACCTCACCGACGTCCTCCCCGGGCGGCGCCTCGCGATCGCGAACCCGGTGCTGACGAGCGGGCTCTCGTTCACCCGGGACGGGAAATACTTGTATTTTACAGCCGTCGACCAGGGCGAGATCCAGCAGGTCTCGCGCCTCGTGCGGGTCGACGTCGCCGCGGGGAAATACGAGGTGGTCTTCCGCGACCTCGGCGGGCCGGGCGGCTCGATCTCCCCCGACGGCAAGACGTATTACTTCGCCCGCGCGCGCGGCGACCGCTACGAGCTCGTGGAGCTCGACGTCGCGACGTCGACGCCGCACTGGCTGAACGACTTCGGCCCCCGCACCTACCCGCTCGCGCCGCGGGTGTCGCCCGACGGCAAGCGCCTCGCGGTCACGCTCTTCGACGGCCAGAACTTCAAGCTCGGGGTGTACGACGCCAGAGACGGCCGGCTCCTCCAGGAGATCACCCGGGCGCGCGACGAGGGCGAGAGCGCGCTCCCGAAGACCGAGGTGTGGGAGCTCGACGCGTCGTGGCTGGACGACGGGCACCTCCTCTACGCCGCCGAGTCCGAGGGGCGCATGCAGATCTTCCGCGCCGACCTCGCCGCGGGGACGACGGAGCGCGTCACCGCGGCGCCCTACCTCGCGATGGCGCCGTGCGCGCAAGGCGGCAAGCTCCGCTTCCTCAACCGCAAGGGCTGGAGCTGGACGCTCGACGAGATCGCGCTCGCGAGCCCGTCGCCGCCCGAGCTCGCGGCCCTGCCCGCGCGCGGCGCCCCCGCCGGCGCCCTCGCCGCGCGCGACAGCGGGGTGACGGTGGTGTCGGACAAGCCCTATTCGCGCCTCGAGCGCCTGTTCGTCCCGCAGATCCGCGGGATCTCGGCGGCGACGGTGGGCAGCTTCGGCGCGACCGCCGGAGTCGGCCTCGGCGGCGGCGATCGGCTCGGCTACCACCGGTGGGCGATCGGTGCAGACTACAACTTCAAGTCGCGGCTCGTGTCGGGCAACGTCGGCTACCTCACCGCGGAGCTCGCGCCGGTCTTCGTCGCGCTCTCGGGGACCCACACCGCGACCCGCGAGAGCCTCGAGCTCGTCGAGGTCGGCGGCGTCGACCTCACCCGGCGGGAGACGACGGCCGCGGCGACGGTGATCCGCCCCTTCTACACCCACGCCTTCGCGTTCGGCCTCCTCTACGACGAGGTGCGGCGCGGCGGCTTCGAGGACGTGCGGGCCTTCGGGCCCGAGGCGAGCGCGACGTTCTCGGCGGTGGAGTCGACGCCGTACACCGGCCCGCGCCGCTCGATCACGGCGACGACCCGCGCGGCCTGGTACCCGGCCGAGACCGCCTCGCGCTCGAAGCACACCGCCGACCTCCGGGCCCAGGTGGTGACGGTGCTCCCGGTGCGGATCCTCCGCCGCCCGACCCTCGCGTTCTCGGCGCGCACGCGCCAGCTCGTGGGCACGAGCGAGGGCGAGGGCTTCCTCCAGGTCGGCGGGGGCGGCGGCACCGGCGTCTTCGCCGACGACGCGCGCGGGGCCGGGCGCGACTCGCCCGACGACCCGCGCGGCGTCCCCCTGCCGCCGGCGATCCGCTTCTACGAGCCGCTCTTCGGCTTCGAGGACAAGGCGTTCTACGTGTCGCGGATGGGCGCCCTCGACGCGCGCCTCCGCGTGCCCATCGTCACCGACATCGGCAGCGCGTCCTCGCTGTGGCTCCTGCCCGCGTTCTTCCTCCGCGGCTTCGCCCTCGAGGCGTTCGGGGGCGTGGCGACGTTCTTCCGGCAGGGCGAGGTGCCCGCGGCGGCGGGCGCGGGCGCGGTGGTCCAGCTCGGGCTGTGGCGCATCCCCGTCGACTTCCGCGTCCACGTCTCGCGCCGCATCACCGACGACGAGAAGTGGGTCCCCTACCTCGGGGCCGACACGAGCTTCTGACGCGCTCCGGAGCGAGAGGGGGGCAAAAAGCGACAGGGCGCGCTTGACGAAAGTGACTGGAATACTAAACTGGTCACTCGGGTCGAATGGACGCTGCCAAGAAAGACTGCATCCTGCTGCAAGCCGCCCGCGCGTTCGCGCGCTTCGGCTTCAAGAAGGCGTCCATCGACGACATCGCGCGCGAGGCCGGCGTCGGCAAGGGCACGGTGTACCTCGCCGCGGAGTCGAAGGAGGACCTCTTCTACCAGGTCCTCCACCGCGAGGTGCGCGCATGGCAGGCGGAGTGCGCGCGCACGATCGATCCGCGGGTGCCCGCGCCCAAGCTGCTCCAGGATCTGCTCACCGCCGCGATGGACTACGTGGAGAGGCACCCGCTGGTGCTCGATCTCCTGCGGGGCGAGACGCTCCGCGCCCTGCCCGACTGGGAGGATCGGCTCGAAGATCTGCGGGCCATCGGCCGGCAGAACGTGGTCGAGGTGCTCCGCATCGGCGTGCGGCAGCGCGCGTTCCGCGAGGACCTCGAGGTCGAGACCGTCGCGAGCCTCCTCCAGGACTTCCAGCTCGCCGCCTACGCCCGCACCAAGAAGGGCGACCTCGCGGAGCGCGCGCGGGTCGGGCTCGACCTCGTGCTCCGCGGCCTCGAGACCCGCGCGACGGCGTCGCCGCGCGCCGGCGCGTCGGCGTCCGCGGCCCGCTGATCTCCCTGAGCCCCGCCCCACGCGAGTGGGCCGCGGGTCTCGTCTCGCCCCCGATTGACCAGAAAACCAGTTTAGTCACTCGTACCATCCGCACCGCAGCCAGGAGCCACCATGCACATCGCCATCACCGGAGCGTCGTCGGGAATCGGAGCGTCGCTCGCGCGCGAGCTCGCGAGCCACGGCCACGACCTCACCCTCGTCGCGCGCCGCGAGGACCGGCTCGCCGCCCTCGCGCGCGAGCTCGAGCCGCGCGCGGTCGCGGTGATCCCGTGGGACCTCTCCGACGTGAAGCGCGCGACCGGCTGGCTCGCGGCCGCCGAGGACCGGCTCGGGCCGATCGACGTCCTCGTGAACAACGCCGGCGTGCAGATCGTCTCGCCCACCGCCGCCGTCGACCCCGACGAGGGCGACGCGCTCTTCGCCGTCGACCTCCTCGCGCCGCTCCGCCTCACCCGCGCGGTCTTGCCGGCCATGATCGCGCGCCGGAGCGGCACCATCGTCGACATCGCCTCGATGGCCGCGCTCGCGCCGACGCCGGGCATGACCCACTACAACGCGGCCAAGGCCGGGCTCGCGGCGGCGTCGGAGTCGCTCCGGGGCGAGCTCCGCGGCACCGGCGTCCACGTCGTGACCGTGTACCCCGGCATCATCGACTCGACGGCGATGGCGCAGAGCGCGATGCAGAAATTCGAGTCGTCGAAGCTGCTCGCGTCGTTCCCGCGCGGCACCGAGGCGGAGCTGTCGCGGCTCGTGCGGGTCGCGATCGAGAAGAAGCACGCGCGCGTGATCTACCCGCGCTCGGGCGTGCTGAGCCGCTGGTTCCCGGGGCCCACGCGCTGGGCCCTCGACCGCTTCACCCCCTCGCTGAAGGCGCTGCCGTCGTGAGCGCGGCGGGATCGTTCGGGCCGACCGAGCTCGGGAGGACGGGCCTCCGGGTCAGCCGCATCGGCGTCGCCTCGAGCTACGGCGTGGGCGGCCGCGACCTCGAGCGCGCCCACGAGCGGGGCGTCTCCTTCTTCTTCTGGGGCCTCCGGCGCCGCGGCGATTTCGGGCGCGGGCTCGCGCGGATCGCGAAGAAGGACCGCGCCGGGGTCGTCATCGGGATCCAGAGCTACACCCGCGTCGGCTTCTTGATGAAGCCGTCCGTGCACCTCGCGCTGCGGGCGCTCGGCACCGACTACGTCGACCTCCTGAGCCTCGGCTGGTGGAACACGATGCCGCCCGCCCGCGTCGTGGACGCGGCGCTCGCGCTGCGCGAGGCGGGGCGCGTGCGCCACATCGTCGTCTCGTCGCACGAGCGGACCCTCTTGCCGCGGCTCGCGAAGGTGGCGGGCATCGACGGGTTGATGGTGCGCTACAACGCCGCCCACACCGGCGCCGAGCGCGAGGTCTTCCCCCACGTGGCCGAGGAGCGCCCGGGCGTGCTCGCCTTCACCGCGACCCGGTGGGGATCGCTCCTCGATCGGGCCCTCGTGCCCCCCGGCGAGGCGGTGCCGCGCGCGAGCGACTGCTACCGCTTCGTGCTCTCGAGCCCGCACGTCCACGCCACCCTCGCGGGCCCGAAGAACGGCGCGGAGCTCGACGAGGCGATGGCGGCGCTCGAGCGCGGCCCGATGGACGAAGAGGAGATGGCGTGGATGCGTCGCGTCGGTCGCGCGGTCCGCGAGGACACCCGCGCCCACCGCGCGATGGGCCTCGTCGATCGCGCGCGGGCGTCGCTCTTCGGCGGGCCGACGCCCGCCCTCCCCGCGGGCGCGGCGCAGCGACCGGCCCCGTAGGAGCTACTTCAGGATCGTCGCCGTCGGCAGCTTGGGGGCGTTGACGCCGATCGGCTTCTCGAGCTTGGAGACGTTGGCGGCGTCGACGGTCACGGTCTCGGACGTGTTCTGCACCACGACCTTGAGCTGCTCGCCGGTGGTCTGGACGCGTCCGCCGACGAAGATGATCCCGCGGGTGCCGTTGTCGACGAGCGCCGCCGCGCGGGCGTTGCCGGAGAGGTCCACGTTTTCGAGCTTCACGTCGCCGCTCTGACCGAAGAGGCCGATGCCGTCGCCGACCTGCTCGGTCTGCCCGAGGTTGGTGACGGTGGGCGAAGCCTGTGTATCTTGCACGCGTCCGCCGACGAAGATGATCCCGCGCGCCTCGAGGCCGCCGACGCCGACGATGCGGTTCTTCGAGAAGACCGACGAGCCCTCGATGCGGAGGGACGGCTTGTCGAGCGTCCCCTTCAAGCGCTGGGCCCAGAGGCCGCGCTCGCTGTTCTCGGTGACCTGCACGTCCTTGAGGACGCCGCCGGTCGCCTCGCCGTCGAGGAGGATGCCGACGCCCTGGTTGCGCGCGACGACGACGCCGGTGAGGTCCACGCGCGCGCCGTCTTGCGCGACGACGCCGGCGGCGACCGCGAGGCCGGTGCTCGCGTGGTCACGGCTCTCGCCGCTCGTCCAGGAGACGTGCGCGCCGCTCACCCAGAGGCCCATCTGGCTCTGCGAGAGCTTGACCTGGGTGAGCTCGACGGTGGCGTCCGCGGGCTCGACGCACGCGGGGCTGCACAAGACGGCGACCGCCGCGCTCCCCGCTCCGGTGATCGAGACGTCGCGGACCTTGGCCCTGGGCCCGCGCACGGCGACCCCGACGCCCTTCGAGGTCTGGATCTGGATGCCGACGAGCTGCGCGCCCTCGGCGAGGGTGACCACCGGCTCCTCGCTCGCCCCGGTGAACACCGGGCGCTCGCCCTTGCCCGCGGCGAACGTCACGCCCTTGGGGACGGAGATCGCGGCGGGAGTGGCCGGGCCCCCTTTGAGGACGACGCACGTGCCCGGCGTCGCGTTGGCGAGCTCGCGCTGCGCCCAGGCGCCGTCACCGACGGCGACGACGCTCGAGCAGGTCACGCCGTCGGGGGCTTGCGCCGGCTCGTCGCTCGACTTGCAGGCCGAGGTGGCGACGGTCGCGGCGAGAGCAGCGAGGGTAAGGACGAACGAGCGCATGGCATTCGTAGTGTACGCCCCCCACGCGCAGGACCTCCCCTGCGCGCGCGAGCGCGACGATCGATGACGAAAAATGTGGGTTGTTACGGGATCTTACTTGAGCCACCGGAGGCGGCTCTCGACGGTGGCGAGGGCGCCCATGTCGAGGGTGAGCTTGCCGACCTTCTTGTCGCTGACGGACAGGGTGCCGGTCGCCTTCCCGGTCGACGCGCCGCACATCGTGGTGATCTGCGCGGCCTCTTTCCCGCCGCGGGACAGCTCGATGATGCGCGCCGGCGGGCACTTCGGGGTGGGCTCGTTCGGGTCGACGGCGCGGAGCTCTTGGCCGACGTCGATGGCGCCGAGGATCTGCTGGACCGAGAGCGGATCTTGGGTGCCGGCGCTGCCGGTCATCGGCTTCACGAGGTGGATCGAGTCGACCTTGCCGAAGAGCACGTCCGAGACCTTCGCGGGCTTGGCGAGCTCCGCCTCGAGCGCGCCCACGTCACCGTCGATGAGGTAGCTCTTGCCCGCGAACTGCACCGAGCCCTTGTGGACCCCTGTGCGCTCGCCGCCGCCGCACATGAGCCCCGCGCTCGCGAGCGCGTCGCCCTTCGCGTCGAGGATCTCGATGCGGTAGCCGGGCATGCAGCGGAAGCCGCCCTCGGCCGGGATCTTGTTGCGCGAGCCGAGGCCGAGCGCGCGGAGCGCCTTGCCGACCTTCGCCGGGTCGCCGATCGTGACGTCGCGGACGCGGATGGCGGCGACCTCACCGAGGAGCTTCGACTTCACCGTCCCGTTGGCGGCGACGACCTCGTCCTCACCCTCACCCGTCCCGTCTTCGGCGGCGGCCGGCTCTTCGGCCGAAGCAGCGCAACCCGAGATCGCCCCCGCGCCGAGCAGGAGAGAGGCAACGAGAGCGAGGCGGGCGAAGTTCGAGGCGGTCATGGCGGCTCCGGGGCTGGTAGGCTTGCGTAGGCTTCAGTAGGCAGGTTGCCTACATCCGCGCACCAGGTAGGTGACACACTTCACGATGCGGTCAACCCGAAATCGAACGGGCCGATCCCCCTCCTCCAGAATTGGGCAGCTTGCTGCCTATTTTTCGAAGGCTGATCCCCGCCCCAGGGTGGAGCGCCCCTGTATGATGATTCCTTAATGAATTTCGACGACACGGTGGCCCGGCAGAGGCTCCGCGACTTCTGGGAGCTCGGGGCCTCGTTCGGCATGGAGCGTGGGCGGCTCCAGGTCTACCTGAACGAGATCGTGAGCGACCGCTACCAGCTCGTGAAGGGGCTGCAGCTCTTGCGCGACGAGCTCATGTTCGCCGACCCGAAGACCGCGGCGCACGCCGGCGACGTCGCGCGGTGCGCGGCTGACCTCACCGTCCCCACCGTCGTCACGACGATGGCGTACACCAACTGCGGCGACCGCATCCACCAAGGTGAGGTCGAGATGTTCCGCAAGGTGGTGGCGGCGCGCTTCGCCACCGTCTCCGAGCTCGGCGACCTCAAGCTCGAGTCGTTCTCGCCCACCGGCGGCGGCACCGACGACGGCGCGACGCTCGCCCACGTCACCGTCGCGCACCAGCTCGACGAGTCGCTCCGCGAGCGCATCTACGCGGGCAACCCGTCGTCGTTCGTCCTCGTCGGTATCGATCTCAAGACCCACGTCGGTCGGCTCGACGGCGACGAGCGCATGGAGCTCGGGCGCACGCGCGAGAGCATGTGGCGCGAGCCTCGGACCGCGTGCGGCGCGATCGTGGGCACGCTCTCGGCGTACAACCCCGACAACGCGGTCCACCGGCGGCTCCGGAGCGACCTCGGTGAGGAGAACTTCGAGCTCCTGCGCTCGGGCACGATCAAGACCCGCGAGGGCATCGACATGGCCCCCGCGGTGGCGGCGGCGATCGTCGCCGTGCAGGGCATGCTCAACACCGCGAGCGCCCTCGCCCACGAGCTCGACGCGCGCGGCCTGGCCCACCTCACCGCGAGCACCACCGTGAACCGCACGTCGCGTGACGACACCGTGCTCTACCTCGCGCGGGCCACCGTGTTCATGGGGGAGGTCAAGGTGCAGGGCTTCGGCACCGACGCGACCCAATACGGGGGAGAGCTCGTGCGGCACGACGGCGACTCCCGCCTGCGGCTCGTCTACGAGGGCCACGAGATGCAGGATTTTCCCGTGGAGACGAGCCCGTATTCGGTGCGCTACTCCCGCTTCGACATGATGCCGGCGGCGGGGTTCCGGAGCCCGGAGGGCGAGTAGCCGTCACACCAGGATGCCGTGCTTCGGCTTCACCGGCTTCGGGAGATCGGGCTCGCCGAGGCGCGCGCGGAGGTTGATCTCGATCGTGCGCGAGATCGACGACAGCGGGAGATCGTTCGTGTCGAGGCCGAAGGGCTGCTCGATCTCCTCGCCGATCGCGTCGAGTCCGAAGAGCGCGTACGAGACGAAGAGCACGACCACCGGCGTCGCCCAGCCGATCGAATCGGCGACGCCGAACGGCAGGAGCATGCAGTAGACGGCGACGATGCGGTGCATGAGCACCGTGTACGAGAACGGGATCGGCGTCGACTTGATGCGCTCGCACGCGCCTTGGACGTCGGTGAGCGACGTGAGCGAGGCCTCGACGACAGGGACGTGGAGCTCCGAGATCCAGGCGCGGGCGCGGGCGCCGCGGAGGAGCTCGCCCATCTCGTGCAGGATCGCGTAAGGGACGTTGGGCTCTTGCGCGGTCCGGAGGAGCACGTCGGTCGCGAGCCGGTGCTCGGTGGGGTGGTCGAACGCCTCGCCGCGCAGGTGGAGCCGCAGGCAGTGGACGTAGAGGACGAGGGTGTGGACGAAGCGCTCCCGGTACGCGTTCACGTCGTCGACGGTCGCGCCCTCGGCGTCGAGGGGGCCGATGAGGGTGAGCACCTGCCGGGTGAGGCTGCGCGACGTGTTCACGAGCGAGCCCCAGAGCTTGCGCGCCTCCCAGAAGCGGTCGTACGCCGCCGAGTTCCGGAAGCCGAGGAAGATGCCGAGCGGGAGGCCGATGAGCGCGAACGGGGTCTGCGTGAGCGAGATGTGGACGGCGGGGATCGAGCGGTACAGGACGGTGGTCCCGATCGAGAGGACGGTCACGGTGAGCACACGTCGCCAAATGTGCGGCAGCACCATCCCGCTGAAGATGGTGCGTATCCACGTCCGCTTCTCGCCGATGAACACGGCGTAAGTATCGAACGGCGGGTCGCCGGAGGTGGAGTTTCTGGGCAAGCCGTCCTTGGCCGACGCTTTGCCCACGAACAAGGACACCATAATGAAATCCAATACTTCCATGCGCTTCGTGCGCAGGGCTTGCGCACGCGGCGCAGTGGTTGCGCTCGTGCTCGGGACGGCCGTTTTGGCCGCGGTGGGGTGCGATTCGGACGGAGGTGAGGGGTCGTCGTCCGGCGGCAGCAGCAGCGGCGACGGCGGCGGGACGGCATCGACGAAGCCGGCGTGGATGGGGCTCACCGGCGCTCGCCAGGCCGACCTCCCCCACGAGACCCCAGGCGTGACGACGAGCTTCGTCACCGGCGAGCAGTGCCGCCAGTGCCATCAAGCGAACGAGGCGAACAAGAACGCCGTCCGCGACGCGAAGGGCCGCGACGTGTCGCCGGGGACGACGTGGCGAAAGAGCATGATGGGCCTCGCCGCGCGAGACCCCTTCTACCTCGCCGCGTGGGCCGAGGAGCGCGTGACGATGCCCGGGATCAAGGGCGCGATCGACGGCGTCTGCTCGCGCTGCCACGCGACCGCCGGCAACGTGGAGACGGGCGGGAAGCTGAGCTTCGAGGACCTCGTCTCGGGCACGTCGAACGAGGCGCGCGTGGCGCGCGACGGCGTCACGTGCACGGTCTGCCATCAGATCCAGGCGGCGGGCCTCGGCACGCCCGCGTCCTTCACCGGCGGGTTCACGATCGGCGCGTCGCGCGAGCTCTACGGGCCTCACCTCGGGCCAGCAACGGGGCCGATGACGCTCATCGTCAACTACACGCCGGTGTACTCGAACCACGTGGTCAAGAGCTCGTTCTGCGCGACGTGCCACACCGTGATCACCCCCGCGCGCGACGACGCGGGCGCGCTCGTCGGCGCTCAGTTCCCGGAGCAGACGCCGTACCTCGAGTGGCAGAACTCGGCGTTCCAGGACGAGGTCCCCCCGACCGGGCCGCGCGCGATGAGCTGCGTCGGCTGCCACGCGCCGGCGTACGACGACGACAACCAGGGCATCAAGACCGCCCTCTCGGTGAACCCGACCGGCCTCGCCGCGCGCGACCCCTTCGGGCGGCACCACTTCGCGGGCGGCAGCTCCAGCATGCTCCGCCTCATGGCCAAGAACGCAGCCTGGGTGGGCACCGACGTCGCGCCCTCCGAGCTCGAAGACCAGGCCAAGCGCAGCGACGCGCACCTCTCCAAGGCGGCCGAGCTCGCGGTGGTGGAGCAGAAGCGCGAGGGCGGGACGCTCATCGTGCGGGTGAAGGTCACGAACAGCACCGGCCACAAGCTTCCGACGGGCTACCCCTCACGCCGCATGTGGCTCCACCTCGCGGTGAAGGACGGCGCAACGACGACCTGGGAGTCGGGCGCGTGGGACGCGTACGGCCGCATCGTCGACGGGGCCAAGCTGGTCGACGTGCCCGGGACGTTCCAGCCGCATCGCGACGTGGTGAGCGCCCCCGGTGAGGTGCAGATCTGGGAGGGCGTGGCCGGCAAACAAGACGGGTCGATGGCGGGGAGGCTCCTCGAAGCCGCCAAATACGTCAAAGACGACCGCCTCCTGCCGGAGGGCTACAAGGCCGACCATAAGGTTGCAATTTACATGCGTCCGCAGGGGGTCGCCGGCGACCCCGACTTCGGCTCGAGCGACACCGTCACCTACAAGATCACGCCCGCGCCTCCGCCGGGGGCCGCCATCGCGGTCGAGCTCGTGTACCAGTCGATCAAGCCGAGCGACCTCGACGCGCTCGCCAAGAAGCCGACGCCGATCGCCCTGAAGTTCTTCGATCTCGTCGAGAGCTCCCCCATCGTCCCGGTGGTGATGGTCCGAGCCGAGTCGCGCGCGCCGTAGAGCGCCGCTCTCGGCCGACTGCTATGCTCGACCGATGCGCCGAGGGTGGTGGGTGGGCGTTCTCCTCGTGGCCGTCGGCTGCGATCTCGACGGGCTGACCGGGAACCCGACGCCCGACGGCGGCGCGGTCGACGGCGGCGGCCCCCTGCCCGACGGGGGCGGCGTCGGAGGGGACGCCGGCGCGGGTGGAGACGCCGCACGTTCCCCCTGCGTCGGCGGGCCCCAGCGCTACTGCGACGACTTCGACGACCGCACGACGCCAGGCTCCTCGCTCTGGACCGCCGACGCGCGCAACGGCGGCGCAATCGTGATCGACAAGCTCGACGCGGTGTCGCGCCCGAGCTCGCTGCTCGCCACCCTCGACGCGCCCGACCCCAACCCCGGCGGGGCCCACCTCACGGCGACGGTGCCGCTGCCCGGCACCAAGGCCCGCGTCGAGATGCAGGTTCGGCTCACGACCGACAGCCTGGCGCCCGCCCAGGCGTGCCGGTTCTTCCAGATCTCCGGCGGCGGCGTGTTCGCGTTCGAGCTCGGCGCCGGCGCGGTCAGCCTCCACATGGTCGTGCCGCGCGCCGGCCAGCCTCCGCTCGACCAGCTCGTGGCGCTCGCGCCGTTTCCGCTGCAACGCTGGGTCAAGCTCGTGGCGGAGGTCACGTTCGACGCGGCCGCCGGCGCCGTCTTCGTGAGCGCCGACGGGAAGACCTTGTACGACATGAAGGGGATCACGACGCAGGGCCCCGGAGCCAGCGCGAGCTTCGCGGTCGCGATCGGCGCCGACGGAATCGGCAGGTGCAGCGCGCGCTTCGACGACGTGCTGGTGTTCTGAGGCTCTCAGGTGGGGGTGCTGAGCACCGTGCCCGCGGAGCCCGACAGGAAGCGCGTCTCGACCTGCGCTGCGAGGCGCGCCTGGCCTTGGTCGCGCAGGAGCTTCACCGCCGCGTCGCGGTGGGCCGCGGCCCGCTCGAGCGTGCCGCGGTCGGCGGCGGTGCGCAGCTTCACGAGGAGCGCGTCCATGAGGGCGCCGTGGGCCATCGCCTCGAAGAAGGGGCTCTTCGCGAGCTCCGCGTGCCCGATCGACCGCTCGCCGCAGCTGATCGCGAGGTCGATCGCGCCGATCGCGAGCTGGGCCTCGGCGAGCGCGCGCGCGCTGTCGGCGAGGATGTCGAGGTAGCCGCCGTCCTCCGCCATCCGGCAGGCCGTCTCGAGCTCCGCGATCGCCGCCTTGGCGTCGCCGGCGGCGAGGCGCGCCTGCCCGAGGTTCGAGTAGCCGAGCGCCTCGCGGCTCGCCCACCGCATCTTCTTGGCGCTCGCGAGCGCTTTCTCGTACGACGTGATCGCGGCGGGGAAGTCGCCGCGCGAGAACGCGACGCCGCCGAGGTTGACGTGGGCGTCCTGGATCCCCTGGGCGTCGCCGGCCTGCTCGCGGTGCTCGAGCGCGGTGCGGTACGAGCGCGCGGCCGCCTCGAGCTCCCCCTCGTGCACGTGGACGAGCCCCTCGGCGTCCTCGAGCCGCGCCATGGCGAGCTGCCACGTCATGTCGCGCACGTTGAAGCCGTCGCCGATGCGGCGGCCCTCGGCGAGATCCGCCTTGGCCTCCGCCACCCGGCCCTTGGCCGCGCGCTGGAACGCGCGCGCGCTGTAGAGCCGGACGTGGAGCACGCCCTCGGCGAGCGACCGCGCGAGCTCGACGCCCTCGTCGAGCGACGCGAGCGACGGGTCGATCCGTCCGTACTCCTTGAGGACGAGCCCGCGCTCGAGCGCGATCCATGCATATGCAGCGTCGCCCGGGGGCACGCCGGCGGCGGCGAGGTCGGCGGCAGCGCCGTCGAGGGAGGCGAGCGCGTCGTCGAAGCGACCGATCTTCGCCTCCGCCGCCGCCTTCTCGCGGCGGACGCCCGCCCGATCGAGGCGCTCGCTCGCGGGGGCGTCGGCGGGCCAGCTCGCGAGCGCGCGGCGCATGTGCTCCACCGCCTCGACGTAGCCGCTCTGCGCCGCCGAGCGCCGCGCCGCGGCGAGGTAGAGGCGACGCGAGCGAGCGACCTCGCCCGCCGCCTCGAGGTGCAGCGCGAGCTCCGACTGCGCGCCCTCCCAGGGGTCGCCGCGCCCTCCCAGCCACTCGGCGATGCGCTTGTGGACCGAGACCGCGGTGGCGCGGGGGACGAGCTCGTAGGCGGCGTCGCGGAGCGCCTGGGTGGTGAACGTGTATTCGCGCTCGCCGCCGAGCGAGGAGAGCGGCTGCGCGCGGACGAGGTCGCGCGCTCGGAGCCCGTCGAGGAGCGAGAGCACCTCCTCCTCTTCGGCCGCCGGCCCCGCGGCCGCGAGCAGCGCCCCGACCCAGAACACGCGCCCGACCACGCTCGCGAGCTTGAGCAGCTCCTTCTGCGGCAGAGAGAGCCCGTCGATCCGTGCTTGGAGCACGCCGCGCACGGTGTCGGGGAGCGAGAGCTTGGTGGAGCGGCGCGCGTCGTAGGCGATGGGCACGTTGGCGGCGTCGACGCTCACCGCCCCCCGATCGACGAGGAGTCGCACGAGCTGGCGGCACATCTCCGGGTTGCCCTCGGCGCGCTGGACGATGTCGCGCTTGATCTCGCGGGGGAAGCCAGGGACGTTGCGGAAGAGATCGTCCACGAAGCTCGCCATCACCTCGGGAGAGAACGGCGCGAGCTCGATCCGCGCGCGCACCTCGCACCCCGTGAGCCACGAAGGCAGCTCCTCGCCGGCGTTGGGGCGCGAGGTGAAGACGAGGAACACCGGCGCCTTGCGCAGCGCGCGGAGGAGCACCGCGAGCTGCTCGAGCACGGCGCAGTCGGTCCAGTCGACCTGCTCCACCATCACGCAGACGGGGGCGCGCTCGGCGAGGCGCCGGAGCCACGCGGCGAGGGTGCTCGCGGCGAGGGTGCCGTCGCCGCCCGCGAGCTCGGTGCCGAGGGTGGGGCCGGCGGGCTCCGGCGCCGCCACCGCCGCGAGGACCCGGCCGGCCTCGCGGCCCTCGCTCGAGCCCTCCCCCCATGCCTCGGCGACCTTGCGCTCCACCCGCGCCACGAGGGCGTCGCGCGGCTCGTCCCCACGGAGGGCGAAGAACGCGCGCAGCACCCGGGCGATGAACCCGACCGGCGCCGTCTGGAACGGGCGGACTGCGTGTATGATGCATGTGTCACGCGCGCGCGCGTCGAGGGCGGTCGCGATCTGACGGAGCAGGTAGCCCTTCCCGAGGCCGACCTCGCCCGTGATCTCGACCACGCGGAGGCCTCCGCCGCGCTCGACGAGGTCGTATTGCGCGAGCACGGCCTCGAGCTCGCGGTGCCGCGCGAAGAACGACGTGCCGGAGGCGGTGCGCAGGCGCATGGAGCTGAGCGGGTCGTAGCGCTCGCCGAGGACGACCCGGGCGCGGATGGGCTCGGCCACGCCCTTGACCTCGATGCAGGGGCCGTCGCCGAGCTTGTACGCGTCCTGCACGAGGGGCTCGGTGGCGGGCCCCACCAGCACTTGCCCGGCCTCGGCGGCGTGCGAGAGCCGCGCGGCGAGGCTCACCGTCGCCCCCGAGACGTCGGGGCTCGCGCTCTCGCCGCGGCCCACCGAGCCGACCATCACCACGCCGGTGTGGACGCCCGCGCGGAGGCCGACCTCGTGGCCGCGGACCCGCGACGTCGCGCTCGTGCGCTCGAGCATCGCGCGAGCGGCGCGCACCGCCCTCGTCGGATCGTCCTCGCGGCTCTTGGGCACGCCGAACACGGCGAGGAGCGTCTCGCCGAGGTGCTTGACGACCGTGCCGCCCTCGCGCTCCACCTCGGCCACCAGCGGCCCGATGTAGGCGCTCAGGACCTCGCGCGCGGCGTCGGGCTCGAGGCCCATCGTGAGCGGCTCGAGCCCGACGATCTCGGCGTGCACCACCGTCGCCAAGCGCC